>CAMCRP010000004.1 GCA_945877315.1 uncultured Ruminococcus sp.
TACAAGCATAACTATCCCGGACAGCGTTAATTCCATTGGATATGGTGCTTTTTACAACTGCACAAGCCTTGAAAGCATATTCTTGTCCGATAGTCTTTTTGATATTGCCGAAGATGCTATTCCCTCTTCTGCAGCACAGATAAAATACACCGTTGACGGTGATAATGTTAAAATAACGGGAGCGACCCTCGGCAGCGATCAGACTTCTTTGACAATTCCCGACACTATCGGCGGCAAGGCTGTTACTTCCATTGGAAATTCTGCTTTTAGCGGCTGTACAAACCTTGAAAGTATATTTATCCCTGACAGCGTTACTTCTATCGGAACTGATGCTATTCCCACTTCGGCAGCACAGGTAAGATACACCTTTGATACTGATGGAAATGCTATAGTAACAGGAGTGACCCCTAATGGTCAGTCATCGGTTACTTTCCCGACAGAAATCGGCGGCAAATCTGTTAAGGCTGTATATATCAAGGACGGAGTAACAGGCGTAAATGTTCCCAATTCGGTAACAAAGGTAAGCTACACCGTTGACGCCAATGGAAATATTACAATAAAGAAAGCGACCCTCGGCAGCGGTCAGACTTCTGTTGCTATTCCCGAAAAAATCGGCGGGAAGGCTGTTACTGCTATTGGAGATTATGCTTTTGGCGGCTGTTCAAGCCTTACAAGCATAACTATCCCTGACAGTGTAGTTTCCATTGAAAATGATGCTTTTAGTAATTGCACAAGCCTTGCAAGTGTTTCATTCGGAGATAATTCACAGCTTACTTCCATTGGAGATAATGCTTTTGGCAGCTGTTCAAGCCTTACAAGCATAAATTTCCCCGAAAGCGTTCAATCTATTGGAAATAGAGCTTTTATGTCATGCGCAAGCTTTGAAAGCGTTACAATTCCGAAAAATGTTAGTTCCATTGGACTGGAAACTTTTATCAGCTGTTCAAGCATAAACGTTGTTGAAAATAACCCTAACTATTCCTCGGAAAACGGCGTGCTGTTTGACAAGAACAAAACCAAATTGCTCAGATATCCTGCAAATAAGAGCGGGACTTCCTACGTTGTACCGGACAGCGTTAAATTAATTGACAAGTATGCTTTTGCAGCCTGCAGGGAGCTTACAAGTGTTACTATTCCTGAGGGCGTTACTTCCATTGGAGATTTGGCTTTTTCCTACTGTACAGGGCTTAAAAGCATAACTCTCCCGAACAGCGTTAATTCCATAGGAAATTATGCTTTTTGGGATGAGACCGGTTATTATATTGAAAGCATATTCCTCCCGAACAGCCTTCCTTCTATCGCAACGGAGGCTATATCCGGAGCGACAACAAAGGTACGCTACACCGTTGACGATGAGGGAAATGCGACCATTGTCAATATCGTCCTCGGAGGAGATCAGATAAATATCGACATTCCCAAGAAGATTGGAGAATATCCCGTAATTGCCGCTGCTGAGGAATATCAGAAGTATGTTGGCAAGCATACTCATTTAGGCGGTTCGGCAACCTGCACGGAAAAACCTGTCTGCTCTATTTGCGGTCAGGGATATGACGAAGCTCTCGGTCACAGCTTCACAAAATACGTTTCCGACAATAACGCAACATGCACCGAAAACGGCAAGGAAACTGCAAAGTGCGACCGCTGCGATGAAACCGACACAAGAGATATTCCCGATACCGCTCTCGGTCACGACCATTCGGGCGATTGGCTGAATGATACTGCCGACCATTGGAGAGTATGTGCAAGAGATAACTGCACCGAAATTCTTGACAAGGCAAGCCACGACTTTGACGAGGGTGTTATCACAACAGAGCCTACCGAGGACGCAGAAGGTGTAAAGACCTTCACTTGTAAAGATTGCGGTTACACAAAGACGGAAACAATTCCCGTAACTGAACCCTCTATCCCCGAAACTCCCGAAGAAAAGGTAAATTCCTTTGTTGAACGCCTTTACGAGAATGTTCTGGGACGTCCTTCCGACCCCTCCAAGGAAACACACATTGATAACCTTAACGAAGGCAAAACTGCCACAAAGGTTGCATACGATTTCGTGTTCAGCCCCGAATTTACGGAGCTTGACATTTCAAATGAGGAACGTGTGACAATTATGTATAACACCTTCCTTAACAGAGATCCCGACCCCGCAGGACTGGAAACATGGACAAAGGCTTTGGATAACGGCTGTTCTATAGGACATATCTTCTATGGCTTTACACAGTCGGGCGAGTTCGGCGAAATATGCGACGCATATGGCATTGAACAGGGTACATGGGAATATGTTGAAAACCGTGACAAGAGTGCAGAGCTGACAGCATTTGTTTCCAGACTGTACACCAAGGCATTGAACAGAACCTACGACGTAAACGGTCTGAACGACCACACAGGCACTTACCTTGAAAATCACGACCTTTATCAGATGGCGTATAACTTCATATTCTCACCCGAATTCATGGATAAAAATCTCTCCGACGAGGAATTTGTTGATACTATGTATCGGACATTCTTCGACAGAGAAGCAGACCCCGACGGAAAGGCTGACTGGCTTGACCGCATGTCAAATCAGGGCTGGACCCGTGAAGGCGTTCTGGCGGGCTTTGTAGGCTCGCAGGAATGTGCGAATATGGTGGCTAGGTTTGGTATCTGATTTTTGACATCAGAATAAGTCCAATTTAAAAAAATAGGGCGCACATCTTACCGAAAGGTGGGGTGTGCGCCTTGTTGCGTTTTGCTGTAAATGGAAAAGGTCTGCCGCATTTGCTGCAGCAGACCTTTTTCGTGTCATATCAAATTATGAGCTTTGATGGTCGAGGTGACGGGATTCGAACCCACGGCCTCTTCGTCCCGAACGAAGCGCTCTACCAAACTGAGCCACACCTCGTAAAAGAAAAATCCGCCCCGTTTGGGACGGATTATGGTGCACCATCGGGGGCTCGAACCCAGGACCCACTGATTAAGAGTCAGTTGCTCTACCAACTGAGCTAATGGTGCGTATCAATTCAACGATACATATTATATCATTGACGGACAGAAATGTCAATAGCATTTTACTTATTTAACACAATATTTACTATTGCGACATAAATGCTTGTAACAGAGCAAGGATGTTATTTTGATTGTTTAAGATGCACAAAAACTGTGCCGCAATTTCTGGAAAACTGCAAATTTTTACGGTGAATCTGTCAAAATTAGCCGTTTTTACTTGACTGTTGCGCTAAACTATAATATAATATACGTATATATTATATTACGGTGAATATAACGAAACCTTTCAGCATTGGCTGTTTTATATATTTCGGGGAAAATTAAAAATCTGATGGAGCTGATAAAATGAAAAATCTGAAGCTTAGGCAAAAATTTACGATATCCTTTACTATTTTAAATGTGTTGATGTTTCTTGTATCCTTGTTGGCGGTTCTTTGTTTTAATTTTATTTTTGCACGTTATCAGGATTTCCATGACACCACACATGCTGCTTCCGTAGAAGCAATGAAAATGGAATGTGCTATTGAAGCGGCAGAAAAATACATTGCCTCCGCTCTTGCCGAAAAGGACGTTACCGTATCCAGAAAGCTGCTTGTTTCGGCACAGGACGAATTGGATATTCTAAATGAAACATACGAAAAAACGATAAGTGATTATCCTGATGAGCCTTTGCTTGAGGACATAAAGAAGCAAATTGACAAAAGCACTCCGCTGAAGAATACTATTTTCAAGCTGGTGGACAATGACGATATCGAAACGGCGAAGATGATGTTCTTTGGGGAATATCAGCCTGCTATCGAGAACACTTTGCTGACTATTGAAGAATTGTCAGAAAAATGGGAAACAGAAACGGCTGCCGATCTCAAATACACGAAGAATTCCACGCTTATCTGCATAGGTATGGTCGTAGCTGCGTGCCTTATCTCCATAGCAACAGGCTTTTCTTTAGCTCATTATTTCGGAAAGATCATAAGAGTTCCCGTGGAGAATGCAAGAGATGTCGCTCTCAGAATGGCTGACGGCGATTTTACCGCAGAGATCACTCACACCTCAAAGGACGAGGTGGGACAGCTTTGCGATGCCATGCGCAATCTTTGCGGGAAAACTAACGGCGTTATCAGCGATACGGTAAGATGTCTGGGCGAAATGGCTGACGGAAATCTGGGCGTTCAGACCAATGCGGATTATGTCGGAGATTATGCCAATATCAAGGACGCATTCACCCGAATGGAAGCCAAGGTCGGCGACACTATGCGAAAGATCGACAATGCTGCAGAGCTGGTGGCTACTGAGTCCGAGCAGGTTTCTTCAAGCTCTCAGGTGCTTTCTCAGGGTGCGACGGAGCAGGCAAGCTCCATTCAGCAGCTGGCTGCTTCTATTGCTGTTGTAGCCGATCAGGTAGAATCCAATGCCAAGCTTGCGGAAGAATCCAAAGAAATTACTTATGCTGCGGGCGAAAACCTCGAAAAGGGACGCAACCATATGCGGGACGCTGTTGCTGCAATGGACGAAATAAGCAGAAGCTCCGCCGAGATAGGAACCATTATCAAGACCATAGAGGACATTGCGTTCCAGACAAATATACTTGCACTCAATGCGGCTGTTGAGGCTGCAAGAGCGGGTGCTGCAGGCAAGGGCTTTGCCGTTGTTGCGGACGAGGTGCGAAACCTTGCTTCAAAGTCCGCCGAGGCTTCAAACAGTACTGCCAAGCTTATTGAGGAGTCCATCGAAGCGGTGGGCAGAGGTACCGAGATCGTTGCAAAGGCTTCCGAGCTTATCGATACGACCTTTGAGGGCGCTCGGAAATCTGCGGAGTCTATTATGCACATTTCCAAGTATTGCAGCGAACAGGCTGTTGCTATCGAGCAGATAAAGGAAGGTGTAAATCAGATCTCCTCTGTTGTTCAGATGAATACGGCGACCTCCGAGGAATGTGCTGCATCCAGTGAGGAGCTTTCAGGTCAGGCGGGTATTCTCAAGGGACTTGTTCAGACATTTAAGCTGGACGGTTTGGCTTTTGTTTCCGAAAAGCCTGTTTCCGATAATTACATATCGTTTGAAGAACCCGTGAAGGAAGCTGCTCCCGTTTACGAAAAGCCCGAGGAGAAAAAGAGCTTTTCCGCTGCAAAGGACAAGGCGGAGGAAAAGCCTGCCGAGAAAAAGGCGTTTTCCGCAGTGAAGGACAAGACGGAGGAAAAGAAAACCTTTGCTACAATGGAAAAACCTGCCAAGAAAACGACCTTCACCGCTCCCGTTAAAGAGCAGCCCGCAAATAACAATACAAAAACTGTCAACCCCTATTCTGCGGCTGCGAACAATGTCGACGATGATGACGAGGTAGAGTTTGTTCCCGTTGATTTCCAATTCCCCGATAAGATCGACCTTGATCTGGATTTCGATGATGACAAATATTGATTGGGAAAATACTGATCAATGGGTGTTCCCCCGCCTATATACGTTACTCATGCATCAAAAAGAAAAATATCAAATTGATCGGTAGTTCATTAGTTATACTAAACACCATTAGAATTATGGAGAAGAAATCGGCACAAAAGCTTGCTTTTATGTGGTTTTGTACCGAGAGATTCCCATAATTCAATGAGTGTTTAGTATTACATTGCCCGAGAGGAAAAATTTTCTTCTCGGGCTTTTTGTCGTATTATGCCGCAAAGCTTGCGGTTTTGCGGTTTTGAAGGGAAATTACGGTTTTCCGCCCGAAATTTTATGGAATAATATACCTTTGCTCTACTTGACATATTTTCAAAAATGGGGTATAATAAAATAGAATTTTGTGTTCGGAGGGCGGCTCGGAATTTGCGTCGGGAAATGTGAGCATGTCAGAATTAATTTGTACGGTTTTATGTGCGGCAGAAAATTGAAGCTGTTGGCTTTAGAGGGATTTTCGGTCAGGAATTTATGTGATCGGCAAAAAAATAAATTAAGAGAGGTAATTTTGTGGATAATAATGAATTTGAAGTTATAAATCAGTTTGGTGAAAAGATCGCACCCAAAAATAAGAATAATGATGAGATCGCAGGCGTTGAAAGACCTGCCTACAAGCCTTCCTATAACGGGGGCAAATACCGTTCAAACAGCTCGTACAGAACAGGCTCCTATAACCGTGAAAATTCCTATAACAGGGATAAAAAGCCTTCCGACCAGGCTTATTCAAAGTCCTACGACAGCCGTAACACAAAGGGAAGATACGATTACAGAACAGGCAGATACACAAAGGATTATTCCGCTTCGGGCAGCTACAATAACAGCGGATACCGCAGCAACAAGAGCGACTATGACCATTCCCGCAGCGACAGCAAGCCCGCTCCCTATTATCAGAACAAGCCGCAGGAGCAGACAAAGCGTCAGTATCCTAAGAAAAGCTATGCAGACGCACTTGCCGAGGCGAATATGCGCAACACGCCCCACCCCATGACCAATGACAGTCAGGCGGTGCTTTTCCCGTCGGTTTCCAGCAATCACCGTCCCGTTAAGAGAAGCCCCCTGAAAATAATCCCTCTGGGCGGTCTGAACGAGATAGGCAAGAATATGACTGTTATCGAGTGCGCAAACGACGCATTTATCATCGACTGCGGACTGGCATTCCCCGACAATGATGCCCCCGGCGTTGATGTTATCATTCCCGATTTTTCCTACCTTGACCAGATCTCCGACAAGATCAGAGGTATCGTTATTACTCACGGACACGAGGACCACATCGGCGGACTTGCTTATCTGCTGAAAAAGATAAATCTCCCCGTTTACGCCACAAGGCTGACTGTGGGACTTATCGAGGGCAAGCTCAAGGAACACAATCTTCTCGGCAGCGTTAAGCTTAATGTTGTGGTGCCCCGTCAGACGGTCAAGATGGGCTGTATGGCGGTGGAATTTATCCGTGTCAACCACTCTATTCCCGATGCGGTGGCGATCGCTGTTCACACACCTGCGGGAATTATCGTTCATACGGGAGATTTCAAGGTTGACTATACGCCCATAGAGGGCGGAATTATCGATCTTGCACGCTTCGGCGAGCTGGGCAGCAGGGGAGTTCTTGCACTGATGGCAGATTCCACCAATGCCGAAAGAAAGGGCTACACTCAGAGCGAGCGGACCGTCGGCAGTTCCTTTGAAAAGCTGTTTGACACCGCAGAGGGCAAGAGAATAATCATTGCCACATTTGCTTCAAACATTCACCGAATCCAGCAGATATGCAATATGGCTGTCAGATACGACAGAAAGGTCGCTGTTTTCGGCAGAAGCATGGTAAATGTTATCGGAACGGCTATTGAACTGGGCTATCTGTCCGTTCCCGACGGAATTATCATCGACATTGAAAGCATGAACAGATTCCCGCCTGAAAAGATAGTGCTTATTACCACGGGAAGTCAGGGTGAGCCTATGTCCGCACTGACAAGAATGGCGATGAACGAGCATAAAAAGGTCACTATCACCCCGCAGGACTTCATCATCATTTCCGCAACGCCTATCCCCGGCAACGAAAAGCTGGTAACAAAGGTTGTCAACGAGCTCATGAGAAGCGGTGCGGAGGTCGTATATGAGGCTATGTACGAGGTGCACGTTTCGGGACATGCCTGTCAGGACGAGCTGAAGCTTATGCTTGCTCTCACTAAGCCGAGATTTTTCATTCCCGTCCACGGCGAGTACAAGCATCTTAAAAAGCACGCTCAGCTGGCTGTTGATATCGGTATTCCCAAGGATAACGTCATAATCGGAAAGATAGGCGACGTTATCGAGTCGGACGGTACCGATATGAAGATCACCGGCTCTGTGCCTGCGGGACGTGTTCTGGTTGACGGTCTGGGCGTCGGAGATGTTGGTTCTATCGTTCTTCGGGACAGAAAGCATCTCGCAGAGGACGGTCTTATCATCGTTGTTGCGACTATCGAAAGCGAGAGCGGCACCATTCTTGCGGGACCCGATATAGTTTCCAGAGGCTTTGTCTATGTACGTGAATCCGAAGAGCTTATGGACGGCGCAAAGAAAATTCTCACCGCCGCTTTACAGGGCTGCATGGACAAAAATATGCGGGAATGGAACGCTATCAAGAGCCGTATGAAGGACGAGCTTTCCGAGTATATCTATATGAAAACAAAGCGTGACCCCATGATCCTGCCGATAATTATGGAAATCTGATAAAGGAATTACGGATATGAAGGGTAAAAAGTGGACGCTGTTCAAGCTGGTTTCGATGCTGCTGGTGATCGTTTCGATGTATTCGGCGTTCAATGTGGCTTCGGTCAGCGAGGTAAGGTTCTGGATATGTCTGGGACTGACTGCCTGCACGTCAATAGCGTATCTTGCGCTGTTTATCGCATCTCAGCAGAATCTTCACACGTTTCTCACGGAGATGAAATCTCAGATAAATCTCACTGAAAGGGATTCTCTCTATAAATTTCCCGCACCTGCCGCCATTATCGACAAGGAAGGAAAGATAATCTGGTACAATATCGCCTTCAATGAGCGGATATATGAGCATGATGCCTTCGGTATGGACATTGAGCGTCTGACGGGCATCAGCATTGAAAAGGCTCTGAAGTCCCATGAAGGTGCTGTTGACTATTTTTCGGGGGATTACCGCATTACCGCTGTTGTCACCGATAAGGAGAATACCGACCTGACGCTTATTTGCTTTGAAGATGTCAGGGATTATCTCAAGCTGAAAAAAGAGGTTGACGAGAAGCGACCCGTTGTCATGATGATAATGGTGGATAACTACGACGACCTGTTCTCGGACATTAAGGAGTCGGAAAAGGCACATATAAACATTCAGATAGACAAGGTTATGGAAGGCTTTTCCGAGGAAAGCGGCGGACTGGTCAGAAAGATCTCCAACGACCGTTTCATTGCCGTTGTCGAAAACCGTTATCTAGAAAAGCTTTGTGCGGGACGGTTCAAGATGCTTGACAAGGCAAGGGAGATAACCGTGGGCGACCGTATGACCGTAACTCTTTCCGTAGGCGTCGGACGTAATGCGGACACCATCTCCGAAAGCGAGCAGCTGGCAAAGCAGGCTCTTGATATGGCTTTGGGACGAGGGGGAGATCAGGCGGCTATCAAAAATCCCGACGGCGCCTTTGAGTTCTTCGGGGGCGTTTCCAAGGGCGTTGAAAAGCAGACAAAGGTCAAGACGAGAATTATTTCCACCGCACTTTTTGAGCTGGTAAAGCAGAGCGAAAAGGTGTATATAATGGGACACCGCTTCGGCGATCTGGACAGTCTGGGAGCGGGTACGGGACTTTGCGGTGCAATTGCCTCAACGGGCAAATATGTCCGTTTCGTGGTGGACAAAAGCAAATGCCTTGCAACGCCCATCATTGACAGGCTTACGGAAAATCTGGAGGAGGACATTTTCATCTCCCCCGATGAAGCGGTTGCGGAGTTTACCGAAAAATCTCTGCTTATCATTGTAGATACGCAGAACAAGGACATTCTCGAAAGCAAGGAGCTTTACGAAAAGGCAAAGCAGATAGTTGTTATCGACCATCACAGAAAGGTGGTAAACTATGTTGACAACGCTGTTATCTTCCATCATGAGCCTTATGCCTCCTCCGCTTCGGAAATGGTGGCAGAGCTTATCCAGTATCTTACGGGAATTGAGAAGCTTTCCTCCTATTACGCCGATGCCATGCTTGCGGGAATTACCCTCGATACAAAAAATTTCATTATGCGCACGGGTGTGCGTACCTTTGAAGCGGCGGCATTCCTCAGAAAGCTGGGGGCTGACACCGTGGCGGTCAAGAAGCTGTTTGCCAATACCGCTGAGATATACAAACGCCGTTCGGAGCTTATTGCTTCGTCGGAGATATACAAAAACTGCGCTGTTGCCATTACCGACAGGGAGTGCCCCGACATACGCATAATAGCGGCTCAGGCGGCGGACGAAATGCTCTCCATTCAGGGCGTGGACGCTTCCTTTACCGTCTATATGCAGGGCGGTGCCGCCAACTATTCCGCAAGATCCTATGGTGCTATCAATGTTCAGATAATTATGGAAAAGCTGGGCGGCGGCGGTCATCAGACTATGGCGGGCGCAATGATACGAGATATTTCTCCCGAAGAAGCTATGAACAAGCTGCTTGCCGCTATTGACGAGTATGTTGAAAGCATAAGCGCAAGCTGATAAAGAATTCACCTGTTCTCCCGTATTATCGGGGAAATTTAAAAGCGAAAGGACGATATAAAATGAAGGTTATTTTTACACAGGACGTTAAGGGCTCAGGCAAAAAGGGCGAGGTAAAAGAGGTAGCCGACGGTTACGCAAGAAATTTCCTTATCGGAAAGGGTCTTGCCGTTGAAGCAAATGCAAAGAATATGTCCGATCTGGCGGGCAAAAAGGCTTCTGCCGAGCACAAGGCAGAGGTGGAAAAGCAGAATGCTCTCGATCTTGCTGAGAAGCTCAAGGACAAGAAGGTAGTCTGCAAGTCTAAGGCAGGTCAGGGAGGAAAGCTTTTCGGTGCCGTTACTGCGGGAAATGTTGCAGATCTGGTCAGCGAGCAGCTGGGTATCAAGCTGGATAAGAAGAAGATCTCTCTTTCCTCCGAGATAAAGTCCTTCGGTACATACACTGCCGAAATAAAACTGCTTGCGGGCATTTCTCAGAAGATAACCGTTGAAGTTATCGAGGGATAATAGTTCTTTGTTCCCAAACGTGGGGCGGTCGCCGACCGCCCTTATATTTTCGTGCAACCTTTTTAGGGAGGGGTAAAATGGAGCTTAGCGATTTTTCGGGCAGAGAGGTGCCATACAGCTTAGAAGCTGAACAGACCGTTCTCGGTGCAATGCTCATTGATTCCGAGGTGCTGCCGACGGTTATGGCACATCTTAAAACGGAAAGCTTTTACGTGCAAAAGCATCAGGAGCTTTACGGCGTTATCATCAGGCAGTTTGGAATGGGCGTGGAGGCTGACATTATCACCGTTCTGAACGAAGCGGTCAAAACGGGCGTTTTTGAGGACCCCGCAAGCGGCAAGGAGTATCTTGTAAAGCTGATGAACGAGGTCCCTGCCGTTTCAAATGTCGAAAGCTACTGCAAGATAGTCGAGGAAAAATACTATATCCGTTCGCTGATATCCGCTTCAAAGGAGATAGCCGAAGCCGCTGCGGACGGTCAGGAATCGGCGGAAACGCTTCTTGATTTCGCCGAGCAGAAGATATACGATATTCGTCAGGGCAAGGAGATAGACGGACTTACCCGTATCGGTGATGTTATCATTGAAGCATACGACAGGCTGGGAAAGATCTCCGGTCCCGACAGGGACGATTATCTCGGCGCAAAGTCGGGATTTGTGGGGCTTGACAGCATTATCACGGGACTTAACCGCTCCGACCTTATTCTGCTGGCTGCCCGTCCCGGTATGGGAAAAACTTCCTTTGCGCTGAACGTTGTAACAAACGTCTGCCGTTTTTCTCCGGGACGTGAGGTGGCTGTTTTCTCGCTGGAAATGTCCAAGGAGCAGCTGGTAACAAGAATGTTGTCCGCAGAAGCACTGGTAAACTCCAACAGCCTTTTAACGGGCAGACTTGACGGAAACGACTGGGGAAATATTGCCGCAGGTGCGGACAGACTTTCTCAGATGCCCATTTATCTTGATGATACTGCGGGAATCACGGTGGTTCAGATGAAGGCAAAGCTTCGCAGGCTGAAAAATCTGGGGCTTGTGGTAATCGACTATTTGCAGCTCATGAGCTCGGGACGAAGGATAGATAACCGTGTAAACGAGGTTTCGGAGATAACAAGGCAGCTAAAGCTTATGGCGAAGGAACTGAATGTCCCCGTTATTACACTTTCGCAGCTGTCACGAGCGGTAGAGTCGAGAACGGATCACCGTCCCGTGCTTTCCGACCTGCGTGAATCGGGTTCTATCGAGCAGGACGCTGATATTGTTATGTTCCTCTATCGTGAGGGCTATTACAATAAGAAGGCACCCGACCTTACGGTTTCCGAGTGTATCGTTGCGAAAAACCGTCACGGCGAAACGGGCACGGTAAATCTCCGCTGGGACGGTCAGTATACGAAATTTTCATCAATCGAAACAAGAGGATATGAAGAACCGTAATGAACAGGCTGCTTGAAAAGGTATGGGACGCTATTTCGGAATATTCTATGGCTTCTGCGGGAGAAACGCTTGTCTGCGGGCTTTCGGGCGGTGCGGACAGCGTTGCTATGCTCATTTCGCTGAAAGAATTGGGATTTTCGCTGACGGCTGTTCATGTAAATCACGGTCTGCGTGGAGAGGAAAGCGACGGCGACGAGGAATTCTGCCGAAAGCTGTGCGCTGAAATGGACATTCCTTTGACGGTTTTTCACGCCGATGTTACGGGATTTGCCAAGGAAAAATCTCTCGGAACGGAGGAAGCCGCCAGAATTCTCCGATACGGATATTTTGAACAATCAGCGGGGAATTCTGCCAAGATCTGCACCGCTCATACCCTTTCCGACAGCGCAGAAACCGTCCTCTTTAACCTTTGCAGGGGAACGGGTGTCAAGGGGCTTTGCGGGATCCCGCCTGTTCGGGGGAACATTATTCGTCCCCTTATCCGCTGCACACGGGAGGACGTGGAGGATTATCTCGCCGAAAAGGGCAGATCCTTTGTGACCGACAGCACCAATCTTACCGACGATTATTCGAGAAATAAGATACGCCACGACGTTATCCCCGTTCTTCGGAAGATAAACGGCGGATTTTACTCTGCGGTTTCCTCGCTGACATATGCTTGTGAGGAGTATGAGGACTTTGCGGAAATGTCCCTAAAAAGGGCAATTGCGGAAAACGTCCCCCTTTCGGATATGCACCCGCTGCTGCGGAAAAAATATATTGCGTCCCGATTGAAGGAGCGAAATATCCCCGTAAATGCAAGGCGGCTGACGGAGCTTTCCGAGCTTGTCACAAAGGGCGGAAGAATTCAGCTTTCGGGGGATATTTTTGCCGTTTGCAGGGGCGGACGGTTTGAGATAAGGGAGGAATTGTCCGCTGACATTCCCGAAATGCGTTTTCCGCTGAAAATCGGTGAAAATGAGTTTTTGCAAGGAAAAAAGGTCATTGTTAAGTGTTCAACAGATGAAATTTTTAAGAAGAATGCAAATGTTCAAAGTAAATTAACAAAGTTTGCTGTGGATTGTGATAAAATACAAGGTGAAGCGTTTTTGCGTACCAGAAAAAACTGCGGCGGCATTAAGCTGGTCGGCAGCGGTCACACAAGAAGCGTTAAAAAACTTTTCAACGAATACCGTCCCCCATTGTCAGCTTATGAAAGAAGTCGGGCGGTATGTATCGAGGACGATAACGGTCTTATCTGGGTGGAAAGGCTGGGGGCTGCCGACAGAGTTCGGGCAGATGAAAATTCGTCATCGGTATGGGAAATTGAGGTAATATATGAATAAAGCCGATGTTGGTATAAAAAATGTTCTCTTTTCAAGGGAACAGCTCACGCAGCGAATTTCCGAGATGGGCAGGGAAATAACCGAGCTTTATGCAAGCTCTCCCAATAAGCTGCTGATAATCACTTTGCTCAAAGGCGGGGTGGTGTTCACCTCCGACCTTATCCGTCATATTGATCTGGAATGTCGGGTGGAATTTATTAAGGCGTCCAGCTATGCGGGGACGGAATCTACGGGAACGGTGAATATCTATCTGCCGAGAGAGCTTGACAGCCTTGAGGGGTATGATGTTCTTATTTCCGAGGATATTGCGGACACGGGACTTACACTTTCCGAGCTGGAGAAAAAGCTTCTGGAAAGAAAGCCCGAAAGCCTGAGAACTGCCGTGCTCCTCAACAAGCCTTCCAGAAGAAGATCGCCCTTTAACCCCGATATGGTGGGATTTGAGATACCCGATCTGTTCGTTGTGGGCTTTGGTCTTGATTATTGCGAAAAATACAGAAATCTTCCATATATTGCGGAGATGTCTGAGGAATATATAAATAAGGAGTGAATAATTTGTCAAACAAAGGAAACAAGGGAATAGCTGCGTTTCTGACCGTGGTGCTGCTGTTTTTAGTGGTAATGGTCGCAGTGCTGAAAATGTCCGAGAAGGAAGAATCTCCCTATAAATATTCGGAGATAATGCAGTATTTCGATAACTATCAGGTCAGTGAGTACACATTTGACCTGGGTACGGGCGAGCTGATAATGACCGTTGAGGGTCAGGAGGAAAAGATCGTCTACAAGGTTCCGAATGTCAACGTGTTCATTAACGAGATACAGGGCGACAATGAAACCTATCGTGAGGAATACAACAAGCTGCACCCTGATGCACCGCTGGTTCAGGACTACTATAAGATAAGGGACAATTCATGGCTGGTAAACGTCCTGCCTATGGTAATTCTTATTGTAATGACCATGGCGCTGTTCTTCTTTATGATGCGTCAGGCGGGCGGCGGTACTAAGATAAACAATTTCGGCAAGGCTAATATCAAAAATCAGCCCAACGGCAAAAAGACGCTGTTTGCCGATGTTGCAGGTGCCGACGAGGAAAAGCAGGAGCTTGAAGAGATCGTCGATTTCTTGAAAAATCCCAAGAAATACACCGAAATGGGCGCAAGAATTCCTAAGGGCGTTCTGCTGGAGGGTCCTCCGGGTACAGGTAAAACTCTGCTGGCAAGAGCCGTTGCGGGTGAAGCGGGCGTGCCGTTTTTCCCCATCTCAGGCTCGGACTTCGTTGAGATGTTCGTGGGTGTCGGCGCATCAAGAGTAAGAGATCTGTTTGAAACAGCTAAGAAAAATTCTCCCGCTATCGTTTTCATCGACGAGATCGACGCCGTTGGACGTCACAGAGGTGCAGGTCTTGGCGGCGGACATGATGAACGTGAGCAGACACTTAACCAGCTGCTTGTCGAAATGGACGGTTTCTCGGGCAATGAGGGCATTATCGTTATGGCAGCTACAAACCGTAAGGATATCCTTGACCCCGCACTTCTCCGTCCGGGACGTTTTGACCGTCAGATAATGGTAAATTATCCCGATGTTAAGGGACGTGAGGAGATACTCAAAATTCACACCAAGAACAAGCCCCTTGCTCCCGATGTAAGCCTTAAAACTATCGCTCAGACCACAGCGGGCTTTACAGGCGCAGAGCTTGAAAATCTCGCAAACGAAGCCGCTCT
Source organism: uncultured Ruminococcus sp. (assembly GCA_945877315.1). Classification (GTDB taxonomy): domain Bacteria; phylum Bacillota; class Clostridia; order Oscillospirales; family Ruminococcaceae; genus UMGS1889. The sequence goes on from CAMCRP010000004.1 coordinate 15,103, forward strand.
TCTGGCTGCCAGAAATAACAGAAAGGCAGTTACCAAGGAGGATATTGAGGAGGCGACTATCAAGGTCATCGCAGGCCCCGAAAAGAAGAGCCATGTTGTTACTCCCGAGGAAAAGCGTCTTGTTGCTTACCACGAAGCGGGACACGCAGTTGTTACCTACTATATGCCCACTCAGGACAAGGTGCATCAGGTCACCGTTATCCCCAGAGGTTCGGCGGGCGGTATGACTATACATCTCCCCGAAAAGGAGCCTTCCTTCCTGAATGTTACAGCAAGAAAGCTGAAAGAGGAGATAATCGTCTGCATGGGCGGACGTGTTGCCGAGCAGCTTATTATGGGTGAATGTACGGCGGGTGCTGTCAGCGACCTGCAGCGTTCCACAAAGCTTGCAAAGGCTATGATAACCAAGTACGGCTTCTCCGAGAAGCTGGGTCCTGTTGTTTATGCGGACGACAATGACGAGCCCTTTGTGGGTATGGATTACGGTCACAGCAAGGGTCATTCCGAGAAGATACAGGCTGAGATAGACAGTGAGGTCAGAACCATCATCGACGAGTGCTATGAGCGTACCGTTAAGACACTCAACGACCATATGGACGACCTGCACAAGGTTGCAAACTACCTTATCAAGCACGAAAAGATCGACGGAAAGAATTTTGAGCTTCTTATGAAGAACGAGCTGCCCTTAGATGATGAGGACACAAAGGAAGAGATCGGTCAGAATTTAGATGTTACCGTTGATGATAAGACGGAGATGTCCGACGAAAATACAGAGATCGTTTCCGAGGAAACAAAGCCCGAAGAAACCGTTTCAGACGAAAATCCCGAAAACGAATAAAAAAACAGCGGCATTCGGCGGAAAAACCGAATGCCGCTTTTGTTTTTTTGCGGGGATATTATTGCATAATACCTCTGATAAAGCCCGAAAGCTCTCTTGCCATTTCTTCGTCCTCGGGAATTCTGGGGTGACCCGGGGTGGCTGCGCCGTTTCTGGTGAAAACGTTGTGATAGGTGGGAATGCCCTCCGCACGAAGCTCATTTTTCAGTTCTTCAATGCAGTCGTCCCATGCCTTGTCGTGCATAAGCAGGGTAGTGGTCAGGACGTATTTTGCGGTGTAATAGTGGGAATGGAGAGTTTCTACCATCTCTTTATAGCGGGTTTTCCATGCGGTGCGGATTGCGGGGGCATTGATGTCCCTGTCGGGCTTGCCCTCCTCATGATTGTCGTTCTGACCGATGGCAATGATAACAATATCGGGGGTGTAGCGGGTGAAATCCCAATTGGTATAGCCTGCGTCTTTAATGTAGCACTCCTTGTCAAAGGTGGTTTCCAGACCGATCGTTTCGGGCATATTGAAATATCCTGTTCCGTCAAGCAGAGCAATGCCGCCCTGAGAATTGTTATGTATCTGAGCGTTCAACATTCTTGCGGTCATCATAACAAAGCTGTAATATGAATTGTCGTAGATGCTGTCGTGGTTTTCGGGGTCGCATTTGCCCACATTGTCAACCGCCATGGTGACTTCTCCCGCACATACGCTGTCGCCGAACACTTCAAGCTTTAGCTTAGGCTTTTCGGGAGCATCAAGCAGTTCTCCGTCAAGTTCAAAGCCTTTGAAGGTGAGAATGTGGTTGCCGCCTGCGTGTACTTTGTAGACCGTAACGATATGCTCTCCGCCGCTCAGGTCAAAGGAATATTCGGTGTCCTTGCCGATATTTTCCTTTTCAAGGCGGATAGGCTTCTGCGGTTCGCCGTCAACGATAAGTCCTACGGAAAGGGTTCCCCAGCTTCTGCGCTCGTTCAGGATAAAGCCGATATTTTCCGCATTAACACGCATGGTAACGCTGCTGCCGGGGTAGTACATAACTGCGCCTTCCTCCGAAAGCGCAATTCTGCCCTCGTAGGACAGTCTTTTATCATTTGGTTTGATTGTCAGCATTTTTGTACCTCCGTAACAAATTTTGTGAATACCGATATAGTTATTATACCACATAAGTGGAGAATGTTCAAGCAAAATTTATTAAAAGTTCCAATTTTGCGGTTTTTATAGTGACTGCTATGTTATATAATAATAACACGGATTTTATGGTAGATAATAATCGGTCGGGTGAATAGTAAGTATGAAAAATAAGATATTAGTAAATCAGCTGGGCTATCTGACAACAGGATATAAGACCGCAGTTTACGCCGCTTCATCGGGTGACAGCTTTTCGGTATGCTCCGCAGAGAGCAATAAAACAGTATTCAAGGGACATATGTCCGAGGCAATGTACGATCCCATAGCGGGGGAAAATGTCCGCAGGCTTGATTTTTCCGAGCTGACCGACGAGGGAATTTACTATCTGAAGATAGGCACAAGACGTTCGCCGAAGTTTGAGATATGCGGTGAGCCTTACAGAGATCTGAAAAACACCTTGCTGAAAAGCTTCTATTTCAACCGCTGCGGTGAGGAGCTTACAGAGGAATTTGCGGGGGAGTATGCCCGCAGAAAATGCCATTCACAGCCCGCTTCATTGTACGAAAATGAAACCGTTAAGCTGGACGTCAGCGGCGGCTGGCACGATTCGGGAGCATACGGAAAGTACGTTGTTTCCGCATGTACGGCTCTGGCGCATCTGCTGAATGCTTACAGGCTGTTCCCCGATTCTTTTAAGGATAAGGTGAATATCCCTGAGTCGGGAAGTGATATTCCCGATATTCTCTGCGAATGTCGGCATGAGCTGGAATGGCTGCTGAAAATGCAGGCAAAGGACGGCGGCGTGTATCACAAGGTATGCGCAGCCAAGGAAAATTCGGGCTTTGTTATGCCCGATGCGGACACGGAGAAGCAGTTCGTATTTCCGAAATCTCACGGTGCGGCAGCTGCCTTTTCCGCTTGCACTGCACTTGCTTCGGGTATTTATGCGCAGTTCGACGGGGAATTTGCCGAAAAGCTGAAAAATGCCGCATTTTCGGCATGGGTATGGCTGGCAAATCACCCTAAATTTGAGAAATTCGTAAATCCTCACGGCGTTGAAGGCGGCGAGTACAGCGATGATAATTTCACCGACGACCTTGTTTGGGCTGCCTGCGAGCTGTATGCCGTAACGGGGGACGAGGGCTTTGCCGAGATAATTTCCGACAATTACGGTGAAACTAAGCTGGCGGGCTTTGATTGGCTGAATGTGGCAGGCTTTGGCTCGCTTACATATCTTATCTGCGACCGTCCCAAGGATACGCTGGTGCTTAACACAATGGCGGGCAGATTTAAGTTTATCGGGGACTATTTTTCGTCAATGGCGGGCAGCAACGGATTCGGTGTCGCAAAGGATAACAACAGATTTCTCTGGGGCAGCAATATGACCGTTTTGTGCTACTGCATGACCCTTGCATGCAGCTATATCCTCCACGGAAATGAGGATTATCTCAGGACGGCGTCTTCCCATTTTGACTATATTCTGGGAAAAAATCCGCTGGGAGTGTGCTATATAACGGGAATTACGGAGAATTCCTGCCGTCACCCGCATCATTATCAGTCGGCAGCGGACGATGTGGACGATCCAGTTCCCGGGCTGGTCTGCGGCGGTCCCGATATGCTCAGAAGCGATGATTACGCAAAGTGGCATATCCCGAAGGGTACCGCTCCCGCAAAGTGCTATGTGGATAACGAGTTCAGCTATTCAACCAATGACACCACTATTTATTGGTGTTCGCCTGCAGTGTTTGCTTCTGCGTTTTTTGAAGAGCTGGGACGTGACCCGCAGCTTAAAAGAGTCAGGGAGATGCTGGGGGGACAGTCAAAGTAAACTGTTTTGTGTAAGCATATGGGAATTGCCCGTAACGCCGAACGCCCTGTTCAGCCCCTTACAAAGAAGATCCACGGGGATAGTTATAAGAAACCACGCCGCCGAAAAGGGCAGGCATATCTGTCCCCAAAGGTTATAGGGGCAATGGGAGTAGTCCCAGACGTCCCAGCCAAGAATTATATTTACAAGACAGCCTACCGCAAATTCCAGCGAGGTGATAACGAACGCACCGAACAGGCATTTTGCGGGAAGGCTCATTTTTTTCTCGGAAAATACGGTGAAAAGTATCAGCAAGCAAAGTCCGCCCGTCAGGGTCATTGTCCAGTGGGTGAATCCACGAAAAAGTATTTCAATAAGGGAGTATATCACTCCGCCTGTCAGAAAAACTATGAGATTTTTTGCAAAAGCGGGCATTTTATCCGTCCTTTCAATGGGATAGATATAGTATGCTCCGCTCCCGACGCTTTTAACGCTTGGAATTTATGTGTTTTTTAACGGCAGATTATTTCAGGATGTAAAGTGTTAAATGTTGAGTTTTGAGCGGTCATATCATTTGGGGCATATTTTCGAAAAAAATGTCCCCCATGGCAGCTTGCTTATATACCAAACACCATAATTTCACTTTCCACTCTCCACTTTTCACATTAAATTAACAATATTAAGTCGATTTTCGAGAATTTTTTTTGAAAAACCCCTTGACAAATCGGAAATGATACTGTATAATATGTAAAGGTTGGTCGCTTTACAATTATCGGAGGTGTAGGTTTTGAACGAGGGTAAGGATCTAAATCTTTCAAATCTTCTTGATTATTATGCCGATATGCTTACCGATAAGCAGAAAGATGTTATTGAGCTTTACTATAATGAGGATATGTCCCTTGGCGAAATTGCCGAATATGCCCATATTACCAGACAGGGCGTGCGGGACAGTATCAAGCGGGGCGAGCAGATACTCTATGAGATGGAGGAAAAGCTCGGTTACTGCAAAAAAGCCCGCATTTATCAGAATATGATAAAAAGCATCGAAAAGCTTGCTTCTGACATCGTTAAAGAAAACGGTATGTACAGCTACTCAAAGGGGCTGGGACGCCGTGCGGAGGCGATCATCGAAATCCTGCACGAAAATGCAGACTTGCTTGAATGATTTGACAAAGGAGTGTTTTTATGGCGTTTGAGGGACTTTCAGAAAAGCTGGGCGCAGTTTTCAAGCGTCTGAAAAGCAGAGGAAAGCTTACCGAGGCTGATGTTAAGGAGGCTATGAGAGAGGTCAAGATGGCTCTCTTAGAAGCCGATGTCAGCTACAAGGTCGTTAAGGACTTTGTTGCTAAGGTTTCCGAAAAGGCTGTTGGTGAGGAAGTTCTTACCAGTCTTACTCCCGGTCAGCATGTAATCAAGATAGTAAACGATGAACTGATCGCTCTTATGGGCGAGCAGAATTCCCGTATAAATATACCGTCCAAGCCGCCGTGCGTTATTATGATGTGCGGATTGCAGGGTTCGGGTAAAACCACTCATGCCGCTAAGCTTGCTAAGTTTTTCAAGGACAACGGCAAGCGTCCGCTGCTGGTTGCCTGTGACGTTTACCGTCCTGCGGCTATCAATCAGCTGCAGGTCGTCGGAAACAAGGCGGGTGTAAAGGTCTTTGAAATGGGTCAGATAAATCCCGTTACCATTGCAAAGGAGGCCATCAAGCACGCCAAGGATTACGGCAATGATATGGTCATCATAGATACCGCAGGCCGTCTGCATATCGACGAAGAGCTTATGAACGAGCTAAAGACCATCAAGCAGGAAACCGAACCTCACGAGATTATGTTGGTAGTCGACGCAATGACAGGTCAGGACGCCGTAAACGTTGCAAAGGCGTTTGACGATGCTTTGGGTATCGACAGCGTGCTTATGTCAAAGCTGGATTCCGATACCAGGGGCGGTGCCGCACTTTCCGTTCTGGCGGTAACAGGTAAGCCTATCAAATTCGTCGGAATGGGCGAAAAGCTGGACGAGTTCGAGCCCTTCCACCCCGAACGAATGGCTTCGAGAATTCTCGGAATGGGCGATGTACTGACACTTATCGAACGTGTTCAGACCTCCGTTGACGAGGAGGACGCTAAGAAGCTTGAGGAGCGGTTAAAGGAAAACAGCTTCGATATGACCGACCTTCTTGAGCAGATGAAGCAGATAAGAAAGATGGGTCCCTTAAAGCAGCTTATGGGTATGCTCCCCGGCGTTGCGGATAAGATAAAGGACGTTGACATTGACGACAGGCAGATGGACAGGGTGGAGGCTATGATACTTTCCATGACTCCTGCCGAGCGTGCAAAGCCGTCCATAATCGACCCTAAGAGAAAGCGCAGAATTGCGGCAGGAAGCGGAAACACCGTTACCGACGTAAACAGACTGCTGAAACAGTTCGAGCAGATGCAGAAACTGATGAAGCAGATGGGCGTTATGGGCAAAAACGCAAGGGGCAAGAAAAATAAGCTTGCCGTTCCCATGAACCTTAAACGCAGATAATTCCGGCGAAAGCTGTGATTATATATGAGAATTTTATTCGGAGGTGAATATAAATGGCAGTAAAAATCAGACTGAGAAGAATGGGTGCTAAGAAGAACCCCTTCTATCGTATCGTTGTTGCTGATTCCAGATATCCCAGAGATGGAAGATTTATCGAGGAGATCGGTTACTACGATTCCACAACTGAGCCCTCTACCGTAAAGGTTGACGCTGAAAAGGCTAAGAAGTGGATCGCAAACGGCGCACAGCCCACTGAAACAGTTAAGGCTCTGTTCACTAAGAACAATATCCTGTAATCTGTGAAGCTTTTGCGGCTTTGGCTGCTTTTGGGTGTTCCGTATAAGCGGACACCCACCTCTTTACGGGGAATTTTACATAGGAATTTCTGCAAATCGGCGTTGTCCGACTTGCTTTTTTATATAAAATAAGGAGTTGACTTATTATGGAGGAGCTGCTGAAAACTATTGCAAGCGGTCTTGTTGAAAATAAGAATGAGGTTTCCGTTACCGTTGACGAACCCGATGCCGAGGGCGTTGTTGTTTATCATCTGCATGTTGCGTCCGACGATATGGGACGTGTTATCGGCAAGCAGGGACGTATTGCAAAGGCTATCAGAACCGTTATGCGTGCAGGTGCAGGTAAGATAAATCAGAAGATAATGGTTGAGATAGACTGATCATCATTAAATGCTATGGGGGCGGTTTTGCCCCCTTTTTTCATATTTTCCTTTTCTGAAAGGACGGTAGTTAATGAAAAAATATCTGGAAATTGCCAAAATAGTCGCTGTACAGGGTATAAAGGGCGAGGTTAGGGCACAATACTGGTGTGACGACCCCGAATTTCTCTGCGAATTTGACACGCTTTATTTTGATAAGGAGGGCAAAAGTCCCGCCGAAATAGAGTATGCCCGTCCCCATAAAAACGTTGTTGTTATGAAGCTAAAGGGCGTTGACACTCCCGAACAGGCGCAGACTCTCCGAAACAAGGTGCTTTTTATGGACAGAGATGAAGCGGAGCTGCCCGAGGGCTGCTATTTTATACAAGATCTGATCGGATTGGACGTGGTGGACGCAGACAGCGGCAAGATTTACGGAAAAATTTCGGACGTTTCCTCCTATGGTGCGTCCGACGTTTATACGGTGAAGAACGGCAGGGAGGAGTATCTGTTTCCCGCAGCCCCCGAATTTATCGAGAAAACCGACATTGAAGGCGGCAAGCTGCTGGTGCGTCCCATTACGGGAATGTTTGACGGCGGCTCGGAAAACGGTGACGAGGAATGAGGATAGATATTGCCACTCTGTTCCCCGAAATGTGCGAAAGCGTACTGTCCGAAAGCATTATCGGCAGGGCGAGAAAAGCGGGGAAGATAGAGATACACTGCCATCAGATACGGGATTACACTCTTGACAAGCACCGCCGTGTTGACGATACGCCTTACGGCGGCGGAATGGGTATGGTCATGCAGGCTGAGCCGGTTTACAGATGTTGGCAGGCGGTCTGTGAGATGCTGCCTGAGCGTCCCCACACTATATATTTATCCCCAAAGGGCAGCACATTTACTCAGGCAAAGGCGGTTGAGCTCTCGCATAAACCGTATATTTTTCTGCTTTGCGGGCATTATGAGGGTATAGATCAGCGAGTTTTGGACAAGATCGTTGACGAGGAGATATCGGCGGGGGATTATGTTCTGACAGGCGGTGAGCTGCCTGCGCTGATAGTTGCAGATGCGGTTGCGCGTATGTGTGATGGCGTTCTGCCTTCTGCCGAGTGCTACGAGGAGGAAAGTCATTTCGGCGGTCTGCTGGAATATCCTCACTACACCCGTCCCGAGGTCTGGGAGGGTGCGGAGGTGCCGCCTGTGCTGCTGACGGGACATCACAAAAATATTGCCGAATTCCGTCATAACGAGGCTTTGAGGATAACCGCCGAACGCCGCCCCGATATGTATGAGCGGTACATGGAGCTTCACCCGCCCAAGCCGCCCAAGCGCAGACGCCGCAGACATTCCTCCGGCGAAAATAATGAATAAATTTCAAATTTAACATAAATTTTCAGTTTTGTTGAAAGCTTTGCATATTTATCACAAAATTACAAGACAGTCAGCACCAAGAATTTTTGAAATTAAATTGTGATTTTTTGACATTATCAGAGGAATTATCAACTTACAAAAACGTTTTAGCTTGAAAATTTATGTAGATACTGCATATATTTTTGTGTTGAAATTTGTAAAGTTCTAATGAAGATTAGTTAATATTCACAAAATATTGCCCGAAATAATGGCGGCGATTAATTCAAAAGGCAGAAATTCTTGAAAAATGGCGTTTGATAACAAAATTACCGTTGACTATGAGGGCGGGACAATGTATAATAAATGTATACAAGGGCGATAATATCATATCCTGTATTAAAAACAATGAACAAGGGTATAAGATTGGAGAGAGTATTATGTACGTTAAAGATGTAATGGTTCAGAATCAGGTTGGTCTTCACGCACGTCCCGCAACCTTTTTTATCCAGAAGGCAAATGAGTTCAAGTCTTCTATCTGGATCGAAAAGGAAGAGCGCAGAGTAAATGCTAAGAGCCTTCTCGGTATCCTTTCCCTCGGTATCGTTGGCGGTACTGCTATCAGAATCATCGCTGACGGAGCTGATGAGCAGGCTGCAGTTGACGGTCTTATCGAGCTGGTACAGAGCGGCTTCGCTGAGGAAAGCAGATAAATTGTTTTTCCGCATAAGGCTGCACAGTGCGCTGAACGCTATATGAACGGTGCCGGTGTGCTGACGCCATTAGGAAATCGCATTTTTGGGGCGTACCGTTTCGGTTCGTCCCTTTATTCTTTTTGAAAAAATGCTGCGGAGGTGGGTTATGAACAGCTTGAACGTACTTGTTTCCGCATATAAAAACGCAGGCAGTGATGTGCTTATCTTCTCCGACAGCTTTGAGCTTATCTGGAGGAATCACCCCGAAAGCGGATTTATGTGCGGCGGAGAATCAATTTCTTACATTATCGGCGAAAGACCGCTTATGGACAACGGTTCTGCCGAATATAATGCTGTTTACGGCGGGAAAAGCTACAGGATAAACATTTTTGAGTGTCCCTTTGATGGCGAACTTTTTTATGCTGCCGAGGTTTTGCCCGTTTCAAACAGAAATATTGTTGAGGATCCCAAAGTACGCAGGCTGCTGGACTGCCTTGCGGCGCAGGTTTCGTCGTCGCTTAACAATGCGGGGTTCGCCCTTGACAATCTTGCTAAGGGAAGCTGTTCAGACTGCATTTCCCAGTTGAATGTCATTGATGATTCGCTGATGGGCATTTATCGGACCGTCCTGCCGTTTAGGGAGCTGCTTGACCTTTATGAGGACAAGGAACGTCCCGTTTGCTGCGTTTCCGATGTCCTTGAAAAGCTATGCTCGGACGTGAGGGCGCTTATGCCTTCGGTGAAAATAAACAAAAATATTATGGCGGGTGTTTACGCAAAATGCACAGCCGAGTCATTGAGTGTACTGCTGTATAATTTCATCGAGAGGGCGTTTGTGTATAATTATGGCTGCCTTATGGTAAACTGTATAACGAATTCCTCGGGAGATGTTCAGATCTCTCTGACAGCGGCGGGTGAGGGCAGTGAGTCCTGCGACAGCTTTATCAGATACGAGGAAACAGGCGGCAGCGATCCTGTCCTGTTGGCTGAGGACAGCTTTGAGGAGCAGTTCCGCAGGAGATTTGGTGCAGTCTGCGTTATGGATATACCGTCAGATTTTGTAAGCGGGCGCACGGCGTCTATGTCGGTAAGAATACCAATTGAAAGGGCAGGCTCGCTTATGGTGAATTCGCCTGTGGGATTTGAACCGAATATGCCTGTTGGAAGATTTCACCCGCTGCGTGTAAAGCTGTCGGGACGTATTAAATTCCCCAGATTTAACCAAGGAGAAAAGTATGAAGCTTAAAAACATTTCTGCAATGCTCTGCGCTGCGGTGCTCTGCTTTGCAATGTCAGCCTGCGGCTCGGACAATAATACAGCAGAAGAAACTGTGTCGGATACCGCTGCCGTTTCTGAGTCAACAACCGTTTCGGAGGGCTCCGCTTCTGAAACAGGGGAGCAGTCGGAAACTGAATTTGACATAGATGCAGCCAATGAAGAGCACAGGGAAAATCCTGCAAAGAATATGATAAAATTTGACCTTCCCGAGGGCTTCAAAAGCAAGGGTGAAAGCTTTAACGAGCTTGCCTACGGTGACGGTGTTGCCAATATTATTCTGAAGGCAAACTACAATGAGGAGGGTTTTCCGCCTGTTGCCGAGTTTGAGGCAGCCGCAAGGAGCATAAACACCTTCACCTATCTTGATTTTGAAATGGAGTACGGTGATCCCATCGATTTTACCCTCAATGGTTATGATGCAGTGGAGTCAACCTATGTGGTGCGGGATCCCGAAAACAAGGAAAATGCTGCCAAGTACAGGACGATCTATGTTGAAACGGAAACCTGTGCGTACAGCCTGACTCTTGGGTCTATGGAGTATGATTTTGATAAGTATAATGACACCTTTAACAAGGTCATTGAATCAATTGAGTTTATAAAGGAATAACAAAAGCCGCCGACCGACGCTTTCACGTCAGCCGACGGCTTTTTTTGCCGCGGATCAAGCTCTTACATCAAACATGTGTCCCACGTCACCGGGGAATGTCTGAATTTTAGAGGTTGCTTCTGCCATACTGTCAAGAAGCTGCATAGCTGCACTGCCCTGCATATCCAGAATTTTGTCCGTCATTGCGACTGCAACGCTCTGAGAAAGCTGAGCCTGGTGCATGCCCATTGACATCTGAGCAATTGCTTCAACCATAAAAGCTTACCTCCTTGCTGATTTAATTCGACACATTGCCGCGAAGCTCTGCGAGGAATTTCTTGATTTCATTGAGATTCTGCTCATTCTTTTCTATCATTTCTTCAAGCTCGGAAATGCTGTTGTTGATATCGGAGGTGAAATCAAGGATAGTTTTGATAGTGTCCTCGATCTTATCTGCGGACGCCTTGCTGACATCTGCCAGGTTTCTTACCTCCTGAGCAATAACGCCGAAGCCCTTGCCGCTTTCCTTTGCTCTGGAAGCCTCAATGGACGCATTAAAGCCGAGAATTCGGGTGTTCATAGCGATATTCTGGATATTTTTAACAGTGTCCGATGTGTCCTTAACAATGGAAACAGAGTTCTTTGCGGTTTCATTCAGCTCGGAGAAACGTGTGGTGAGTGTCCCGAAGCTTCTTGTACATTCGTCGGCAAGCTTTTCGGCAGAGATGAGGCTTTCTGTAAGCTTTGCGGCATTGTTCATCAGGTCGCTGTTGGTGGTCTTTGCTATGTAATTGGAGTAGCCTATCTTTGAGATAAAGTCTGCGATTATGTAAAGGAAATCTGCACAGGCGTCGATCTGCTTTTTGGGTATGACCTTCACCTTTCTGACAGCTGCAACATATTCGTTGGGATCAACTCCAAGTTCAGCGGCGATCTTTCTGAATTTCTCTTCATCGGGTTCCTCGGGAAGAACCTGTCCGCCTATAAAGGAGCCTATCTGCTTGCCGTTTAATACAATGGGAGCGGCAAAGTCAACCAGACCGCCGTGACAGTAGTATGCGGTCGCTTTTCCTTCTCTGAGAGCCTTTTCACCGCCTGATTTATCGCACTGATTGCAGCGTTCAAAACCAAGCTTTGAACCTCTGGTCAGCTTCATGCAGAAATCTGTGGGGTTGCTGAGGTTGGTAACCGGACCGTCCAGGTCAACGGTGAGCGCAGCCATACCTGTGGCGTTGGAGAAACCGTCCTGAATGGACTGGAGTGTTTCTCTGTCTATAAGATCAAGCAATTTTACGTCTGCCATAATAATTCCTCCGTGAACTGCTTTTTCAAGCATATTATTATAATATTCTTTGGAAAAAGTCCAAAATACTCTTACTTACATTTTACTTTATTTGAGAAACTTTGTCAACTATTTCGGGGAAATTAAAATAATTTTAGTCATCTTGCACAAATATCATCTCTGATTTATGGAATCTGCTAAAAAATTCTTTCCATTATACAAAAAAATAGTTATGTAAATTTAAGAAAAGAGTCATTGCATTTAAGCTTGTATGGGTGTATAATAATAACTACTGATTTTTTGGAGAAATGGGCTTTTCTGGAAAAAACTCTCTAAGGCAGGTTTTTGTATGTACTATTGCTGCGGCATTACCGATACGGGGAGCGTGAGAGATCATAACGAGGACGCTTTTCTTATCAACAAACTTGTGCTTTCGCAGGCATCTCTCGAAAGCAATATAAAAGCCCCGTTCATCGTGGCTGTGGCTGATGGAGTAGGCGGGGAGGCATCGGGCGAGATAGCGTCCCATCTTTGCCTTGAACAGCTGGCTTCGGTGAAATTTACCAAGCCCGAGGAGCTTAAAAAGAAGGTAAAGAATATTCACAGAAATCTCAGGCGATACGGTGTTAATCACGATCGTTCCGTAAATATGCAGACTACTCTCTGCGCACTTGCAGTGGACGACAAGAAGAATGCTTACATTGTCAATGTTGGCGATTCACGGCTTTACCGTTTTCGGGGGGACACCATTACTCAGCTTTCCACCGATCAGTCCCTGGTGCAGCTGCTGTATGAGCAGGGGAAGATCACCCGTGAGGAAAAGCGGTTTCACGCCCAGCGCAACATAATTTTCCCCGTAATGGGCAATCTAAGCGACGATCCCAAGATAGATGTTACCCCCATTGAGGGAGGCATCAAGGACGGCGACCTTATCATTATCTGTTCGGACGGGCTTTCCGATTATCTGTCGGCAAATGAGTTTGAAACTGTGCTTTCCCGTCCCGTCAAGCTGACAAAAAGGCTGTCCCAGCTGGTAGACACGGCACTGAAAAACGGCAGCTCGGATAATTTAACGGTAGTTGCGCTTACGGTTTGCGAAGTATAAGTAACCGGTAATAGTGTCTTTCTTCTCTAAACGCCAAAATATTGGATGTTTAGTATAAATCATTATTTTCATAATAACTTCGGCTTGAACGGAAAATTTCCGTCCAAGCCGATTTTTTGCATTATCTCACTTGAAAAAGTAAAGAATAATCCCGTAGATTACCGAAGCCGCACAGCCGTAGAGGATAACAGGTCCCGAAATTGCGAAAATTTTCGCACCAAGACCGAGTACAAAGCCCTCCGATTTGAACTCAAGAGCGGGGGAAACCACGGCGTTTGCAAAGCCCGTGATAGGCACAAGAGTACCTGCACCACCGTGCTTTGCGATTTTTTCGTACAGTCCCAGACCCGTCAGGATCGCACTGGCAAGCACCAGCGTCACGGACGTCCAGGCGGCTGCGGATTTTTCGTCAAAGCCTGCATTTTTATACAGATTCAGGAAAAACTGCCCGATACAGCAGATTATCCCGCCGATAACAAACGCCTTTGGAATGTCGATAATGCTTTTTGAATTTGGCGATGCTTTTTTGACCAGCTCGCTGTATTCCTTTTGTGAGATGTTCATATTATCAGTCCTTTCCGATAATAGTATCTCACGAAGCATACGAAAAATTCATCGGTTTTCGGAAGAAATAATTGCTTCTATATCATCGAGTGAGGGCGGGTTTATCTGCATAGGGTATCTGGAAATGCAGGCAGCCGCACATGCCGATGCAAATTTTACGATATCATCGTCACTCATTCCCTTTGAAAGGGCGTAGGTGCAGCCTGCTTTAAAGGAATCTCCCGCTCCGAGGGTGCTGACAACATTTACCTTGTACGGCTCAAAGGTTTTCATTTCTTCGCCTTTTCTTCCGTAGAAAAAGTCCTTGCCACCGTTGGTTATTATGGTCAGACCGTCCCCGTTTTCCGCAAATAGGGGGAACAGCTCCTTACGGGTCATATTGGGGTAATTGCCGCCGATAAATTCGCCCGAAATGACCGAAACAGCGGAATTCTTGTGCATAATGCTGTCATATTTGCAGTCAATTGTAACGTAAGATTTGCCGTGCTTTATGCAGTATTCGGCGGCAAGCTCGGATTCCTCACCGAAAAACGGGTCAATAGCTGCGGTGTCACACTGTTCAATATCGCTTTCCTTCGGCTTGTTCCAATGACGGAAACCGCCGTTAAATGCTTCACTGAAATAGTGTCCGAAATGTCCGAAGGGTGTTCTTATATCGCCCGAAATGAGAATGTAATCCTCCAGACCGTCATAGCTTTCGTCAAAGCAAACAGAGTCCATATTTATGGGCTTGTCCTTGTAAAAGCTTTTCAGCAGCGGCGCAACATTTCTGCCGATATGGTTTCCGTCCAGAATTATTTCTGCACCCAGATTTGAAAGTATTGTTGCAGCTGCACCCGTTTCGCCGCCGATAAAACGATAGCTTTCCTCGACCTCCGAATATTCGTCGGGCGTTAAAAACTCTTTAAAGCGAAAGCTGTTTGATGCGAGTATCATTCCGTATAAGTAAAGCTTCATAAAATTTCTCCTAAAGTTTAATGTAAATTATATCGTAAAATTTTTCTGCCAATATTGACATTCCACTTTTAGTGCGTTATACTTAAAATAATGAAAGGAGTCTTGACTATGCCAAATATTGTGCCCATCTCAGACCTCAGAAACTACTCATCTGTGCTTGACAGCGTTGTTGTCGGTTCGCCTGTATATCTTACCAAGAACGGGAGGGGCTGTTACGCAATTGTTGATATAGCCGAACAGGAAGAATACGAGAAAACCAAAGCCGCACTGCGTCTGATGTGCGAGCTTGAAAAGGGTAAGCGTTCGGGTGAAGAAAAGGGTTATGTTGATTTGTCCGATGTCCGCAGACATTTCAGGGAGAAAAAGGTATGAAATTTGCTGTGAAATTTTCCCCGACTGCTTTGAATGATCTTGACGAGATATACGATTATATTGCAAATGCTTTGAAAAATCCCGATGCTGCTGATAATACGATAAATAAAATTCTTGATAAAACCGACCTGCTTGCGGATAACCCCGAAATGGGTATACGTCTGTTTTTCGACAACGACCTTTTCAGCGGTTACAGATATCTTTTTTCGGACAATTATCTTGCATTTTACCGCATTTCAGCCAATTCTGTTTTTGTTGACAGATTTATTTACGGCAAACGGGATTTCATGAAATTGCTTTTCAGCTAAAAAGAAAACCCAGTAAAATCGGGGTTTATGGAGCAGATAACGGGAATCGAACCCGCATCCTCGGCTTGGGAAGCCGATGTACTGACCATTGTACTATATCTGCATAAGCCGTCCCCCGAAAAGAGGACGGTAATTTCAATTGAAAATATCGAATACACCCGATGCGATCTCTGCCACATCTGATGGGTCGATTTCACCCTTTCAGCCGCTTGTGGGTATGTAAGGACGAATGGAGTTTGCGACCTGATAAATAGGAATAGTCTGGAGATAGATCTTGCCCGGACCCGTAACAACAACGTTTGTCAGTCCCTCACCGCCGAGAAGAACGTTCTTTACGCCCTTAACAGTCTGAATGTCCATTGTACAGGTGGAGGTCATTGCGGCGAGATAGCCGTTATCAAGTATCATGGATTCGCCGGGACCGAGTGTGTATTCCATGCAGTGACCGTCGATCTCAATGAAAGCAAGACCGTTTCCCGAAAGACGCTGCATAAGGAAGCCCTCACCGCCGAAAATACCTGTGCTTATCTTCTTCTGGAATGCTACGGACATGGTAACGCCCACTTCGGAAGCAAGAAAGCCCCTCTTCTGAACGATCATTTCATTGCCGGGAGAGATCATAAAGGGCAGGATAGAACCGGGGAAGCTGGAAGCCATGGTTATCATTCCGTTGCCGCCCTGAGCAGTGTATCTGTTCTGGAACATTGCTTCGCCTGTGAACATTCTGCCGAAAGCCTTGCCGATACCGCCGTTTGAGGTGGTGTCCATAACAAGGTTGGGTGACATCCAGGACATTGCGCCGTTTTCGCAGATGACGGTTTCGCCGTTTTCGAGGTAAACGGTAAGTGCGGGAAGCGGAGTGCCGTTGATTTCGTACTTCATTATTATACCCCTTTCAAATGATACGATATATTTACGTTAATAGTATGCTGATATCAACACTTTCATTCTATCATAAAAGGAGCATTTTGTCAATATTTTTTACATAAAATTTTGCAAAATTTTAACCGAGCAGCATTTCTCTTAGCCTTGCGAGAATTTTCTTTTCCCGTCGTGAGATCTGCACCTGCGTTGTTCCGAGAAGGTTTGCTGCCTGTGTCTGGGTCATTTTTCGAAAATATCGCAGGACAATCAGCTGCCTGTCATCGTCGGAAAGGCGGTTCATTACCTGTCTGAGGGAGATAAGGTCGGTGATAAGTATGTCGGGAGCGTCCACGGGAATATCTATCTGCCCGCTGCGTTCATCGTCACTGTCGGAGGGGGTCAGGGACAGGGGAGGAAGGCTGACAGCCGTTGCCTCGGCTACCTCCTCGGGGGAAACGCCCAGTATTTTTGAAAGCTCGGAAACGGTCGGTTCACGTCCCGTGGTTTTGCTGAAGCTTTCCCGTTCCCGTGTGACTTTCATGGACAATTCTTTCAGCGGACGGCTTACCTTTACTGTGCCGCCGTCACGGAAAAGCCGTTTAATCTCACCTAGAATAACGGGCACGGCGTATGTGGAAAACCGTGCGCCCCGTGTTTCGTCAAACGCCTTAGCTGCCTTTACCAGACCTATGCAGCCTGCGCCGTAAAGGTCGTCGTACTCTATTCCTTTTCCTCGGAAACGGTTTGCGCACAGCCGCACAAGTCCCAGATTGGCTTCGATAAATTCGTCGTTTTTAAGGCTGTTCATTGCCGCCGTCCTTTGTGTGAAGCTGTTTTTCCATTATAACCGTTGTTCCCTTACCCAAACGGCTTCGGACAGTAACCTTGTCCATAAAGCTTTCCATTACCGCAAACCCAAGCCCCGCACGTTCCTCCTCGGGGGCGGTGGTGAAAAGGGGCTGCATGGCGGCTTTCACATCGCTGATACCGCAGCCCGAATCCTTGATCTTTATGTAGAAGCGTCCGTTTTCAAGTATCCTTGCGGTCATTTCGATAATGCCCGTTTTGTTTCGATATGCGTGGACAATGCAGTTTGTGACCGCTTCGGAAACGGCGGTCTTTATGTCGCTGATGTCGGATACGGACGGATCGGCAAGTGCCGCAAATGCAGCCGCCGCCGACCGTGCAAAGCCTTCGTTGCAGCTTTTTGAGGGAAAGCTGAGCTTTATTTCGTTTTTTATTTTCATCTTATTTCTCCCATTCCTCAGATTTTTACGATCATTTCAAGCCCCGACAGACGCATTACTTTTTTAATTGCCGTGGACGCATTGGCTATTTCCACCGTGCCGTCAATGAGCTTCATTATCTTGCATCTGCCCATAACAAGCCCTATCCCCGAGCTGTCCATAAATGTGACCTCTCCGAAATCCAAAATGAGTCTTTCGGGCTTGTACCGTTCGATGGCAAGGTCAATGTCCGAGCGTATCTCAACCGCCGAATGGTGGTCTATTTCTCCGCTTAGATATACGGTGAGTGCCTTTTCTTCGGCTTCTATTACTGCCTGCATTTTATCAGTCCTTTCCGTTGTTTGTTTATATGATAACATCTGTTTCCCGAAAAAATTGTCATAATCGGACGGGAAGGCAGAAAAAGAAAATGTCCCATAAACGATACAGATCATCTCTGTATCGTTTATGGGACATTATTTCAATAGTGCTTATCTTATGTATTCTCAGACTTCTTGTCAGAGATTTTCTTGATGATGTATATTATTCCGACAACCAAATAACACAGCCCGCAGAACAGGTGATTGAAGCAGTCGTCCAGATGATCGTTTATATCATAAATCACTCTATCTCTAACAATTTCAATAATGCTGCTGACTGTGAGAAACAGTCCGAGAATACCGAAAATTGCGGGAACGGCGTTGCTTATGCCGCCGGATCCCTCAAAGGCGTCCTTGCGCACGGCGGTACACATAAACACCGCCAGGGACAGCACCGTAGGCATCATATAAAACGCCGAGCTGTCAAAAAGGTACATTTCCAGCACATCATTTATAAAAAACATCACCGTCATTGCCGCAGCCATGGTAAGGTACGCATTTCTGAATGCTCGTCCTCTTTCGGCTATTTGTCTTTCGTCAAAATCCTTTTCCAAATAATCTTTTTTCATAGGTCAGTCCTCCCGTAATACTATTCTTCGTTTTCGTCTATTACGCTGAAATTTTTCTTTCCGCATAGGTAAAGCACAAAGTTTTCCGCTGCCGCCAGAATTAGCATTCCTCCGATAAGAAAGCCGTTGAAGGGTAGGCGATCATTTAACGCAAACAGCAAAACGGCGGCAATTATACAGGCTATTGCGCAGATAAGGCTCTTGGTAGTATACGAGAATGCGGTTATGCCGTTGATAACACCGTTTTTAGAAGCAATTACAGCATAGATACATTCAATGATAATTGCCGCCGCAAAATAGCTTGACATCACTGCCGAAAAATGGATACTGCATTCGGGAAATGCGCCGTAAACAGCCGTCCAAATGACAGTTATGGCAATAATCGTGTTGAACAGTGCTTTGAACATATCAGCACCCAGCTTTGCACTTATGGCTTTTTGACGCTCATCAAGACCATAGTCACTGAAAAGGTCAACAGAGTTTCTTTCTTTTGCATTTTTCATGATTTATTCCTCACTTTCCCAGAATAGTTCGTCCAGCGTTTTCCCAAGCGTTTTGCAGATAGCGATGCAAAGGTTTACGGTGGGGTTATAGTCGCCGTTTTCAATGGCGTTGATGGTCTGTCTTGACACGGACACCGCTTCGGCAAGCTTTTGCTGGGACATATCAAGTGCAGCCCGTGCGGCTTTTAGTTTAAGATTTTTTCCCAATGCGACACCTCCTGTAAGAAATAAGTTTTAAAACAGCCTGAGTGATGTGTTCGTGTAGATATTTTCCCGCCGAAGGCAGAAGAATATCGGTCAGTAATTGTTCCTGTAATTGCAGTATATCACATATTTTACAGTTTGTCAAGTATATTTTACATATTGACAAAAATATTTTTCGGAATGTCGTGTAATAGTTCGGCGGGAATTTGTTTTACAGAACACAGTGTAAATTCAAAAATTATCCTTGCAAAACCCGTTGATATGTGTTATAATATGTAATATGAATACATATTTTAATGTAAGGAGAATCAACAATGACCGATAGCTATGAATCCCCATTCTGCACCCGATATGCAAGTAAGGAAATGCAGTATATTTTTTCCGCAGACAAAAAATTCACCACATGGAGAAGGCTTTGGGTGGCTCTTGCAAGAGCAGAAATGAAGCTGGGTCTGCCTGTTACTCAGGAGCAGGTTGACGAGCTGGAGGCAAACATCGAGAACATCGACTATGAGGTTGCCGCAGAACGTGAAAAGCAGGTTCGTCACGACGTTATGGCTCACGTTTACACCTACGGCAAGGTTTGTCCAAAGGCAAAGGGTATTATCCACCTCGGTGCGACCTCCTGCTATGTTGGCGACAACACAGACATTATTATTATGAGAGATGCTTTGCAGGTAGTCCGCAGAAAGCTTATTAACGTTATTGAACAGCTTTCAAAATTTGCGGACAAGTACAAGGCAATGCCCTGCCTTGCGTACACACATCTCCAGCCCGCACAGCTTACCACCGTTGGCAAGAGAGCAACTCTTTGGATAAATGAGCTGCTGATGGATCTTGACGAGATAGAGTACCGTATCGCAAACCTGAAGCTTCTGGGCTCCAAGGGCACAACAGGCACACAGGCTTCCTTTATGGAGCTTTTCCACGGTGACAGCTCTAAGGTAAAGCAGCTTGAAAAGATGATTGCCGAGGAAATGGGCTTTGATGATGTTGTTCCCGTTTCCGGTCAGACCTATTCCAGAAAGATAGATTCACAGATAGTTGCAACTTTGGGCGGATTTGCTCAGTCGGCAATGAAGTTTGCAAACGACCTTAGAATTTTGCAGAATTTCAAGGAAATGGAAGAGCCCTTTGAGAAGAATCAGATAGGCTCCTCTGCAATGCCTTATAAGAGAAATCCCATGAGATGCGAGCGTATCACAGCTTTGGCAAGATACCTGATGATAGACACCTTGAACCCCGCATTTACTGCAGGAACACAGTGGTTTGAGAGAACTCTGGACGATTCCGCAAACAAGAGAATTTCCGTTGCAGAGGGCTTCCTTGCGGCGGATTCTATACTGAATATTCTGCTGAACGTTACCTCCGATCTGGTGGTATATCCCAAGGTAATCCGTCAGAGAGTTATGCGTGAGCTGCCTTTTATGGCGTCCGAGAACATTATGATGTCCGCTGTAATGAAGGGCGGCGACCGTCAGGAGCTTCACGAGAAGATCAGAAAATATTCAATCGAAGCAGGCAAAAAAGTAAAAGAAGAAGGGTTGGAGAACGATTTGATAGACAGAATTTTAAAAGATGAAGATTTCAAGATCTCCGTTGAGGAAATGGAGTCTATACTGAAGCCCGAGAGCTTCACAGGAAGAAGCGAGGAGCAGGTGACCGAGTTCATCAACGCCTGCGTAAAGCCCGTTCTGGAGAAGAACAAGGACATTCTTGACGAAACTGCTGAGCTGTCCGTATAATTCAGTCGGCTTCGGATATAATATTATCGTTCCAACAGGAATAATCTATATTCGGAGATGATTTTCAATGACTAAGAACCCCTCTATCAAGTGTGATGTAAAATCCTGCAAGTACAACTACGAGTCGGAAAACTACTGCACTCTCGATACCGTAAGCATCGGCACACATGAGCCTCACCCTACCGTTTGCGAGTGTGTTGACTGTAAGTCTTTCGTTAAGAAGGGCTAAAATAACTGCTTTTCAAGCATAAAAATGACCGCCGTCCCTAAGGGGAGCCCCCTTTGCCATTTCGTATGTTAATTTGCGAAATGAGCAAAGTTTGCGGCTCGGTACCGATAAATGCTTCTTTATCGGTAGTACCCTAATCGGGACGGCGGTTTGCTTATTTTATTTGATTTACAATGATTATTCCAAGACCGAGTATTGTCAGAACAACTCCTGTTGCTCTGTTAAGCGTTTTGGGACTAGCCTTGTTTGCGAATTTTGCCGCAATTCTCGCCCAGAGAAGGGTTGACAGAATACAGAAGATCATGCAGGAAACGTCGGGCGCACCCGAAATGGCAAAGTGGCTCAGTGCTCCCGTCAGTGCGGTAAATGCCATTATAAACACGCTTGTGCCAACGGCGGTTTTCAGCTCGTAGCCCAGGACGCTTGTGAGTATGAGCAGCATCATCATTCCGCCGCCTGCGCCCACAAATCCGCAGATAAAGCCTATCATCATTCCACAGAGAATTGACTGTATCAGCCGCTTTTTCGGTTCGACGCTTTCCATTTTTTCCTTTGTGGTCATTACGGGCTTGACTATGAATTTTATGCCCAGCAGAAGTGTCATATACATAGAAAATGTTCCCATAGTAGAGTTGGGAACAAGGCTTGCCACCCAGCTGCCCACAAGTGTGAAGCAGAGCACGGCTATCATCATGGTTATACCGTTTTTGATGTCAAGATTTTTGCTTTTGCCATAGGTGTATGCGCTGACTGCGCTTGCCAGAACATCGCTTGCCAGGGCTATTCCCACGGCGTCATAGGCGGGCATTCCGAGAAATGTTATAAGCATGGGGGAGATAACGGCGGCTGCGCTCATTCCCGCAAAGCCTGTGCCAAGTCCTGCGCCTATTCCCGCAATAAAGCAGATGATAAATTCGTACATTTCTTTTTATCCTTTCGGTTTTTTGAATACTATTATAAGTATAACGCTGTTTGTGGAATATGTCAATATAAGCCTGTGACGATATAGAGTATTTCGTGTGATAAAATGGTGTAATTTGCGATTTTTTGCTTTACAAAAGCCGATTTATATGGTATAATATATTAATAATTATTTGTATGATTGGAGAAATAAAAAATGTCGCTTAGCGTTGGAATGGTTTCTCTCGGCTGTTCAAAAAACCAGATAGACGGCGAGAGAATGCTTTACAAAATACAGCAGGCAGGTCACAGGCTCATAGGTGACGCTGCTCTTGCAGATGTTGCTATCATCAACACCTGCGGATTCATTCAGTCGGCGAAGGAGGAGGCCATCGAAACTATCCTCGAATTTGCCACACTGAAAAAAGAGGGAAGAATAAAAAAACTTATTATCACAGGCTGCCTTGCAGAGCGTTACAAGGAGGAAATAAAGACGGAAATTCCCGAGGCAGACGGAGTTATCGGTATCGGCTGCAATGACGATATTGTGGCTATCATCGATGAAATAGAAAAGGGCGAAACGGTTGTACGTTTTGACAGCAAGGAAAAGCTGTCCATTACAGGCGGACGTGTTCAGACTACGCTGCCGTTTTTTGCATATCTGAAAATCGCAGAGGGCTGTTCAAACTGCTGTACATACTGCGCTATCCCGCAGATAAGGGGCAAGTTCAGAAGCGTTCCCATGGAGGACGTTGTTGCGGAGGCAAGGGAGCTGGCAGAAAGCGGAGTTCGTGAGCTTATCGTCATAGCGCAGGATTCCACACGATATGGCGAGGACCTTTACGGCAGACTTGCACTTCCCGAGCTGCTGAAAAAGCTTTGCGAAATTGACGAGCTAAAGTGGATAAGAGTGCTTTACTGCTATCCCGAACGCATTACCGACGACCTTCTCAAGGTAATTGCCGAGGAAGAAAAAATCGTTAAGTACCTTGATATTCCCATTCAGCACTGCAACGGTGAGATTTTAAAGCGTATGAACCGAAAGGGCGACAACAAGTCCCTTCGTGAGCTGATGGAGCATATCCGTGAAGCCGTTCCCGGTATTATCCTGAGAACAACGCTTATTACGGGCTTCCCCGGTGAAACGGAGGAGCAGTTTACCGAAATGGCTGAGTTTGTCCGTGATGTCAAGTTTGACAGGCTGGGCTGTTTCCCCTATTCTTCGGAGGAAAATACCCCTGCTGCGTCCTTTGACGGTCAGCTTGATGACGATGTTAAGCAGCACCGTGCGGATATTATTATGGAAGAGCAGATGCGTGTTGTTGACAGGAAAAATGAAGTGCTTCGGGGCAAGGTCATAGAGGTAGTTACCGAGGGCTATGACCGTTACGGTGACTGCTATTTCGGCAGAAGTGCCATGGACGCTCCCGATATTGACGGAAAGATCTTCTTCACATCACCGAATTTGAAGTTGGTTATAGGAAAATTTGTAAATGTCCGTATTGATGATATTCTTGATTACGACCTGATTGGAGAGAGAACAGATGAACCTGCCCAATAAACTGACCCTGCTGCGAGTTTTCCTCGTGCCGATATTTCTGGTATTTCTGCTGATACCGTCCATTCCGCACAGATTTTTGCTGGCATTGGTGGTGTTTGCATTGGCGTCAATTACCGATGCACTTGACGGACACATTGCCCGCAGTCAAAATCTTATAACAAATTTCGGAAAATTTCTTGACCCGCTGGCGGACAAGGTGCTTGTAATGGCGGCGCTGGTGGGATTTGTGGAGCTGGGCTTTGCGGGCTCGGTGCCTGTAATAATCATTCTGGCAAGGGAATTTATGGTATCCGGACTGCGTCTGGTAACGGCAGGCGAGGGTGTTGTGGTTGCAGCGGGAATTTGGGGGAAGCTGAAAACCGCATTCACAATGGTGGCTATTATTGCCATTCTCCTTATGGCGGAATTTGCCATAGGCTGGGCTTACAGAGAGATTGTGTCCGCAGTTCTCATATGGATATCTGCGGTGCTTACGATAATTTCGGGCGGTGTTTACCTTAAAGGCTACGCTTCCTATATTGATCCTACAAAATAAGCTTTCGAAAATATGACCGGGAGATGAGGGAAATGTTCAACTATGTTGCAGAGGGCGTTGCTTTGTATCTGTCCTTGCTTGTCGGTATATCCACTGCTGCAAGCATTGTCAGATGGAGCAAGGAAAATATAATGTTCATAAACTGCGCATTCTGCATTTCTCTTTCATCGTTACTTAACATTATTTCCTGTATTTGTATCAAAAGATACGGTGACATACCACTTTGGCTCAATTACGGCGTTTCCATGCTGTACTTCATCTCGCTTTTGCTTACTATGATAATGTTTGTGAGATATTTCATAAACTTTATGTCTAAGGGCAAAAACTCTGTGGGGATAGCCAATGCAGCAATATTTTTGCCGTATATAGCCTTCTGCGGGATAGTTCTGTCCTCGCCCGTGACGGGGTGGATATTCACCTTTGGTGCCAGCGGCTATGTCAGAGGTCCGCTGAGTGTTCTGACATATATTTTGATGATATATTACGCTGTCGTTATCATAACGACAATGTTCAAAAACCGTCAGAATATTACCGTAAGAGTGCGGTCGATAATTATGCTGTTTCCCTTCCTTTCGGGTGGGGTAATGCTGGTGCAGTTTGTCAACAAAAATGTCCTGCTGACGGGAACGGCTGCGCTGGGTCCGCTGCTGCTGATGTTTATGTTCCTTGAAAAGGACATTGTTGATATGGACACCCTTACAGGCTTTAGCGGACATCAGAGCTTTCTTGATGTTGCTGACAAACGCTTCCAGAAGAAGGACCCTTTTTCGGCGGTGCTTATTTCCATTGACAATTTCCAGGAGCTGGCAGACACCTTGGGCAGAAAGACTGTCAACAAGCTTGTGTCCATCACTGCGGGCTATATTGAGGAAGCTCTTGAACGTGTGACCTGCTTTCGTTATTCCGAAAATGAATTTACCGTGATATTTGACGATAAGACCACATATGAGATAGACAGCTATCTGGCTGAGCTTGTAAACCGTTTCAAGGATAAATGGGTGGTCGATGACAACGAGGTCTTTTGCAGACTTAGCGTAGGTGCGGTCTACTGTCCCCAGCAGGCGCAGGACACCGAACAGCTGCTTGAGCTGCTGGAATATGCCGTTTCAGTCGCCCGAGATTCAAGAGATTTCAGGATATTTTATTGTGACAGCGAAACCTACGGCAGGATCACCCGAAGGAAGGAGATCACCCGCATTTTAAAGCGGGAGCTTGCCGCCGAGGAGAACAATTTTGAACTGTATTTCCAGCCTATCTACGAAACCGAAACGGGCAAATTCCACACGGCAGAGTCGCTTATCCGTCTGAATAAAACGGAGATAGGGCCTATCTATCCCGACGAGTTTATTCCAATTGCCGAGGAAATGGGAATGATAGTGCGGCTGGGTGAGATAGTTATGGACAAGGCTTGTGAGTACATCGCCAAGCTTGAGAAGGAGAAGGTTGAGTTTGACGGCATTTCGGTGAATTTCTCCGTCCATCAGATGCTCAGAGATACCATCATTGATGAAGTCGTGGCAAAGGTCACAAAATGGAACATTCCCGCCGAAAAGCTGCGTATAGAGATAACAGAAAGCGTTATCATCGACAAGTACGACCAGATCAAGCGGATAATGGAAACGCTGGGCGTTATCGGCATAAAGTTCTATATGGACGACTTTGGTACGGGCTATTCCAACCTGTCCAATATGCTGGAGCTGCCCTTTGAATATCTGAAAATAGATAAATCTCTTGTGCGGGCTGCGGAAAAGTCCGACAAAGCGTATATGGTGCTGAGCCTTATCTCCGAGGCATTTGTGGAGCAGGGGGTAAAGATACTGACCGAGGGCGTTGAAACTGAGGAGCAGGAGGAGATAGTCCGCAGCATTGGAGCGACGTATATTCAGGGCTATCTTTTCGCACGTCCCGTTCCCGGAGATGTTGCCAAGGAGTATTTTCTGGGACATCGCAATGATAAGCTTGATAAAAAGTAAGTGCCGTTCACAGGGTTTGCCCCCTTAACGGCACTTTTTTCATATGAACGCCAACAAAATAAGTATTATCCCACTCAGCCAGCCTATGTTTATCTCGGAACGTTCCGCAAGACGGTTACCCATTAGGCTTCCCGCAAGCAGGAACGCCGCACCGCTTAAAAATGTGCAGGCAAGCAGTGGGACAGTAGGCAGCTTCGCCAAACCTGCGCTTATGCCGCTGAGAATAGAGTCTGCGGACAATGCGGCGGACAGGGTGAGGGCTTCACGGGGGCTGATGGATTTTGAGCGGTCACAATCGGCTTCGGTTTCGTCAAGGTACAGGCTGATAACGAGATTTATCCCGCTGCATTTCAGGCAGAAATCACGGCTTCGGCATTTTCGCAGAACACGCTTTATCAGCTGCTGAAACAGGCAGAATATCCCGAGAAGCAGCAGCAGCCCGCAGGAAAGTCTGCGGCAGAAGTCTGCGCTGATGACCGTTTCAATAAGCTGTGAGATAAGCAGTGAGCCTCCCAGAAATGCCGTTCCCACAAGGCTTATTATGGCGGCAGACAGGGGAGGTATCTTTATTCTGTCCGAGGAGAGTCCTATTCCCGCCGCAAAACAGTCCAGCGACAGTGCCGCAGACATTAGCAGAACCTTTATCATCGGCAGTTTTCCTTTCATTGGTTGGTCCTTTTATTTTATGCCGATTTGGTCGGCAAGGTGAATGGGAAATATGGAGAGTGGAAAGTGAAATTATTGTGTAAAATAATGAGTGTAACTGCGTTTTGCTGAGTATGGTTTATGTTAATGTCCAATGTAACGTATTTTGCACATTGACTTTTTATAATTAGGAAAAATAGGTAAAATTAAGGCTTATTTGAAATTTTTCCCAATTGTTACGCAACCCTTACATTTTATTTTGTTTGCACAAAACTTCTTGACATATTTCGACGTGTATGGTACAATAAAAATAAATGAACATTTATAGGATTTGTATGCTTTGGGGCTTTGATGAGCAGACGTAACATTTTATTTTTTGTAGTATTAAGGAGGCTTTACTATGCCATTGAAGGACCGCGTTTTAGCAGTTTTGGAGGAAAATAAGGGTAAAAGTGTATCCGGCAGCGAAATTGCTGCATCTGTCGGTATGACAAGAAGCGCAGTGTGGAAGGCTATAAAAACACTGCGTGAGGAAGGTTACACGATTTATGCGGTGACCAACAGGGGGTATTGTCTGACCGATGAAAGTGATGCTCTGACAGAACCGAGCTTACGCAGCAAGCTCACCACCAAAACTCTTGGTAAGCATTGCGATATTTTCAAGACCATCGATTCCACAAACTCATTTGCAAAGAGTCTTGCACAGCTGGGCGGAGAGCATGGTTCCATCATCATCGCAGAGCAGCAGACTTCCGGCAGGGGACGTATGAACCGTTCCTACTATTCACCGGGAAGTGCGGGTGCATATTTCAGCATTATTCTCAGACCGAAGCTGTCTGTGGAGTATTCGCTTATGATAACCTCATGCGCAGCGGTGGCTGTTGCTGAGGCTGTTGAAAAGGTCACGGGACTGAAAACGCAGATAAAGTGGGTAAACGATATTTATGTAAACGGCAAAAAGCTCTGCGGTATTCTGACAGAGGCTGCCATTGATGTTGAAAACGGCGGTTTGGATTACGCTATCATCGGCATCGGTCTGAATGTCAGCAACGATTCGTTCCCCAAGGAATTGGAAAATATTGCTACATCAATTTACATGGAAACGGGCAAAATATTCTCAAGAAGCCAGCTTATTGCAGAAATACTTAACTGTCTTGAGGTGCGCCTTGAACAGATAACCGACAAGGGTTTTATCGACGAGTACAGAAGCCGTTCCAACCTTATCGGGCACCGCATTTCCGTTACCAAGAACGATGTCACCGAATATGCTCAGTGTACGGGCATTGACGAATTCGGACGGCTGCTTATTACCACCGAAAGCGGCGAGGAAAAGCAGCTCAATTCGGGCGAGGTACGGCTTGCCGATTGATTTTGGGAAGAAAGTCAACGTGTAATGAAAAACAAGCTGAAAATTGAAACAACATCGGCGTCGCTGCACATTATGGCAATGGTGTTTATGCTCTGCGACCATTTGTGGGGGACGATCCTTTCGGGCAGCGACTGGCTGACCTGTATCGGGCGGCTGACCTTTCCCATATATGCGTTCCTGCTGGTGGAGGGCTATTTCCACACGAAAAATCTGAAAAGGTACGTGGGACGGCTGATGCTGTTTGCGGTATTGTCCGAAATACCGTTTAATCTGGCAATGGGCAGCACTTTGTTTTATCCGCTGCATCAGAATGTTTTGTGGAGCTTTCTCATTTCCATTTTGCTGATACATTTGAACGAAAAGGCGAAGGGAAAGCTGTGGCGGCAGATATTGGTCGGCATAGGAACGGTTTTGTTGGGGTCTATCCTTGGGATTGTCACCTTTGTGGACTATTACGGCAGCGGGATACTGATGGTTCTGGTGTTCTACTTTTTCCGTCAGCGGAAATGGTGGTGCTTTCTCGGGCAATTTCTCTGCCTTGCGTATATAAATCTTGAACTGCTGGACGGTTTTGCTTATGAGCTGCAGTTTTTCGGGGAAACGTTTTACTTTGCTCGTCAGGGCTTTGCAATGTTGGCGCTGATACCCATATGGCTCTATCGGGGAAATCAGGGACCGCACAACAAGGCGTTTCAGTATTTCTGCTATGCCTTCTATCCCGTTCATCTGCTGATTTTGGGACTTATTCAAATGTTTATGTAAAAACCACCGCTATTTGATTGCAGCGGTGGTTTTTACGCAAAAAAACGGACAGCCGAAACCGACTGTCCGTAATTTTTGAAAATCATAGTTACAAATAAACCTTGCGGCTTTTTGCATTACCCCGAAATATTACAGGCAGAAATTATTCCTGCTTCATCTTTGCAAAGCAATCGCTGCAGTATACGGGACGATCTTCTCTGGGTCTGAAAGGAACCTTAGCAACACCGCCGCAGGAAGCGCAGGTAGCCTCGAACATTTCTCTTTCGCCCTTTGCGCCGTTCTTTCTTGCGTCACGGCAGGACTTGCATCTCTGAGGTTCGTTCTGGAAGCCCTTTTCAGCATAAAACTCCTGCTCGCCGGCTGTGAAAACGAACTCATTTCCGCATTCCTTACATACCAATGTCTTGTCTTCAAACATTTGAATTCCCTCGCTTAAAAATAAAATTTGGACCTGAGGACGGACTCACACCGACACCTTTGCTATGAAAAAACAACGCTCTTTAATTAAGCTACTTGGCCATATATAGATTCAGAAAAGCTTAGTGAGTGCCGCCTTGAGCTTTCGTCTGGTACGCATCAGGGCGTTATCCACCGACTTTTCTGTGATCTTCAGCTGTGAAGCTATCTCCGAATAGGAGCAGCCGTCAAGGAACATACGGAAAATTTCCCATTCCTTCTGTGACAGCACTGAGGAAATAGTATCGTACATCTCCTTCATTTTCTCCCGTTCTATCAGAATATCCTCGGGAGTGGGATTAGGCTGCCCGTAATCCTCTTCATCGCTTATCTCATCGGCTTCGGGGATATGCTTTGCTGCGGCGTTCCTCATTTTGTTAGAAACGCACACATCTGCGTATGTTGCGAAGCTTGCGCCCTTTGACCTGTCGTAGGTTTCCGCTGCTTTTAAAAGGGCAAGCATACCCTCCTGCAGCATATCGTCTGAATCTACGGGATACTTCAAAGCGAATTTATACGCTTTTGTCAGGACAAGCCTTGTAAATCTTGCTGCCAGATAGGGGAAGGCGGTGTTATCCGACCTGCAAAGCTCAGCCAGCTCCTCGTCAGACATTCGAGAGAGTGCTGTTTCACTGTAATCGCAGACATTTGCCATTATGGAACCTCGATGATCTTTATACGATTATTATAACAGTTTGTAACGCATTTGTCAAGTAAATTTTAAAATACGGGGATAATTGTCGTAATCGGATAGTTTTCTCTAATTTTTACAAGGAAAAACATACAAATTTAACAAAAATGGCTGTGATATTTCGGAGTGAAGCTATCTCCATACCGAAGGAATATCACAGCCGCATTGGTTTTATTTACATATCGTCAAGCTTAAGGGAAGAAGGATCCACGGTTCCGTCGTAATCGTCCACTTCTTCGGCGGGCAAGGATGCACCTGTAGTCTGTGCTTCGACAGCCTTTGCAAAGCTTTCAAGCTCGCTGAGATCGAATCCCATCATTGCCTTAGCAGTAGGCTTCTTGGGAGGTTCCGGCTTGGGTGCGGGAGCAGGAGTTGGTGCAGGTGCGGGTTTGGGAGCCGGAGCAGGTGCGGGAGCGGGCTTAGGAGCGGGGGCAGCGGGTATCGGAGCCTTGGGGGCGGGAGCGGATGCCTTCATACTATCGGCAGCCGGGTTAAGTCCGTTTTTTATTGAGGAAGTCGTTCTTGTAATAGCTTCCTTAGCAGTGCTCAGCTTGGACAGACTCTCGCTTGTGAACATTTCGAGAACTTCATTGAGCTTAGCAACATTTTCTTCGATGGTGGACAGTTCTACTGTAACTTCAGCCTTAACTCTGTCAGAAGCAGCACGCATTTCAGCGGACTTATCCTGAGCATCGGCAAGAACCTTTCTTGCGTTGTCGTTAGCGTTGCTTACGATAGTTGCAGCCTTGACATTAGCCTCGTCAACGACCTGATTTGCAAGCTTCTTTGCGTCCTCGTCCATCTTCTTGGCATTTTCCTTAGCCTGTGCAACGATAGCGTTAGCAGACTTCTGAGCCTCGATGAATACGTTGGAAATGTCGAATGCTGCGGAATCGTTGGAACCGCTGCCTGCATTTGCCTTAGCATCATCAAGCTGACGTTCCAGATCGGCACACTTTTCCTTGAGAGCTTCAATTTCCTTATTCTTAGATGTGATCTCGTCCTCAGAGCTCTTCAGCTGGAGCTTGAGGGTATCGTTATTTGCCTGCAGCTCGGATATCTTTGCCTTATCTGCAGCAAGCAGCTCCTCATATTTTTCAGCTCCGTCAAAGTTCGCAGAGCCTGCGCCCTCGAGCATTGCTTTTTTCTCTTCAAGCTCTGATTCGAGAGTGTAAATTTTGGTGTTCAGCTCATCGACATAATTCAGTACGTCTTTTTTATCGAATCCGCCGAAGCTGACCGTTTTAAGAAAACCTGTACTCTCCATAAGTAACTAACCTCCAAAAGTTTATTTTACGCGGCGAACCGCATAGATATTTCCGCAAGTAAAGCGGCGGCAGCTTTCAAAAATGCTTTTGGCTGCCTATCAGGTTACATAGATATTATATCATATTTATTCACATTTCACAATAGAATTTTAAAAATATTTTTAGACAAAAAATTCTGACAAATTTCGTGCATTTTCCACATAAATTACCTGCGATTTTGTACGCTATTAGGCTAACATAGGAAAACATCACAAATAATTGCTATTTTTCGGTCTTTTTGAGCATAAACCAAGTCCCCAGAGTAGCCGCCACCGAAAGTCCCACGGCAAACCAGGTATAGCACATGGGCAGGTCGGGGACATTCATTCCGTAGAAGCTGAAAACTATGGTTGGGATAGCCATCAGAATGGTGATGACCGTAAGCCTTTTCATTACGATATTCAGGTTATTTGAGATAACAGACGCAAAGGTATCGGTCATTCCCGAAAGAATGCTTGAATATATGCCTGCCATTTCAATAGCCTGCTTTACCTCAGTCAGTACGTCCTCCAGCAGGTCCTGATCGTCCTCATAAAGCTTGATTATACGGCCTCGGAGTATCTTTTCGAGAGTGACCTCGTTTGATTTCAGGGAAGTGGAAAAATATACCAGAGATTTCTGGAGATCCAGCATCTGGATAAGCTCCTTGTTCTTCATGGATTTCTGGAGCTGTTTTTCGGTGAAATTGGTCAGCTTGTCGATTTGTTTCAGATAGGCAAGGAACTTCATTGCTATCCTCAGCAGGATATTCAGCACAAACTGAGTTTTCAGCTGAGTGCGGAGATTTCTTATCTGACCGCCGCACATTTCCCTGATTATAATATTCTCTCTAAGGCTGATGGTGAAAACGTAATCGGGGGTGAGGATAATGCCCATAGGCATGGTGTAATAGGAAATAGCGTTCTGATTATCCGTTTCGGCAACGGCGTAGTCGACGATTATCAGAGTCTGATCCTCCTCGGTTTCAATACGGGACGACTCCTCCTCATCGAGGGAGGAACGGACGAAGCCTGCGTCCAGCTCAAACTCGGTGATAATGCGGTCTATCTCCTCCTGAGTGGGGGCGGTGACTGAGATCCAGCAGCCGTTTTCAGCGGCATCGATGCTTGTCAGACCATCATCGCCCGTTTTGTAAAAGCTTATCATTTTAAAAACCGCCTTTCACGGAAGGGCGGTCATAGGCACACGTCAGACAGCTCTCCCGTATTATTTTTTATTGCGGACATACCGTTGCTGTCACATTGCGGCAGATACGGGTCGCTGTTCATAGCGCACCTCCTTTTGGTTTTTTGGGGGAACACACCCCGCATATTTAATTATAACTCATATAGGAACGGATTTCAAGTCTTTACCGAAATTTTACTTTTCTCGGACGTATCAGTAAAACCGTTCGCTGATATGGAAATTGGACGCATTGAGCCATATAAGGGGCTTATAGATATGTGCTGCATTTTCCCTGACATCTCCCGCAAACTCATTTCGGAAGGAGGTCAGCAGCACGCAGTCTGCCATTTCCGACATAAATCTGTCACATTCCCGCAGGCAGTCGGGGACAAACTCCTCGCCCGAATAGATAACGCTTTCCGCCTTGTCAATGACGTTCTGACAGCGTTTCCGAAAAGCCTGGGGAAGGTCATCGGAGAAACCCTCGTAGGGCAGGCAGCTGATAAGGCTGATTTTTTCAAAGCCGGGGAAATCCTTTTTCAGGCTGAGCACGGCTTCACCCGTCCACAGCGGCACACCGGGGTAGCAGCCGCACATAAAGGTCGTAAATCCGCCTGCGTAAAGACGGGTGATATTCCGAAGCAGCTCTACTTTTAACAGGGTCGTTCTGACCTCGGTTTCCCCCGAAAGATAGTTATCCTTTACGGCAGGCAGACCTATTGATGCACAAATCATGCGGTAAACATTCCTTTCATTCTGCGCTGCGGCGTTCGGGCTTGCGGCGGTGGTAGCTTCGGTAATCGAATTTCAGCAGCTCGCAGATGTGAAAGAGCATTTCCCTTGTGCAGCTGAGAATGTCGTCGGCATCGTCGTAGGAGATGGCCAGCGGAATATCGGCGGGGTAGCGTGTTTCGATGTAGTATCGGTTGAGCATGGTAGATTTTGTCAGCCAGCGCATAAAATCGGTATCTATCATAGCCGCCTGTTTGCAGAGCCATGTAAGGTTGTGTCCGTCGAAAAGCTTCTTGTTTTTGTAAAGCAGGAAGGCTTTCAAGGACTTTTCAAAGCACTGCTGACAATGGAAAACGCAGATTGACTGCAGCTTTTCTTCCTTATGGAGGACGTCCGCTGCCAAATAGTCCTCAAAGGCATGGAAAAGCCAGTCGTTATAGCGTCGGCTGTCGGTATTATGATTGCTGCTTCTGCTCATAAAGTATCACTCCCGCAGTATCTATCCTGTACGCAAAGGTGCAGTCATCGTCGAGAAGCTCGTTCCATTCGCCCACATTATAGGCAATAATATCGAATGGTATCTCGCACTCCGTGTTCATATATACCTCTCCCTCAAACTCGCCAACGTTTATATTATCGGTGACGATAATGCAAAGCTTAAATGAGGTAAGCTCTCCCGAATTATTCCGTTTTGCGGACACGAGAAAGATCTCCAGCGGCATAAATTTTTCGACGATCTCGTCTGTCAGCTTTTTGATAACGGGTTCAACATTCATAAAATCACCCTTCCTTCTATTGATATTATTATCATTATAGCACAAATCAAGTCAAATTGCAATAAAAATTTGGAAAATGCGGACGTTTGTTTTTAGCTTAATGTGAAAAGTGAAAAGTGGAGCTTTTGAATTTCACGTATATTCTTTGAAATATAAACGAATTATTGTAGGGGCGGGTTCCCCGTCCCGCAGATATCCGCTTTTTGAGCTGGATTATTGGGTAGATACGTTGAATATTATTCAAAAAAATCGGTCTGACCGATACATATGTCAGTCAGACCGAAATAATTCAGAACAAGCTAATATCGGGCGCACCCTTCCAGATAAATACGGGAATAGGCGGACAGTTGGGACGGTTCACAAAATCCGTTACAATGACCGTAAACTCACGGTGGTCAATGGTGCGGATATATTCAAGCAGGGCGTCACGTTCCTCAAAGCCCGTGTCACGTCCGTAGTATATGACAAGGCTCATCAAACCGCCGTCGGAGAGAAGCCGAAGCCCCTTTTCCACCGCTTCTATGCTGGTTTCCTTTCTGGTATTCACCGAATGGTCGCCGCCGGGGAGCCAGCCGAAATTAAAGGTTATGCAGGACACGGTGCCGTCCTCCGCATAGCTGTCCATATTGCTGTGACTGTCCAGATGAAGCCTTGCAATGTCAGACAATCCCCGCTCGTTCAGAAGCTGCGCAGTGCTGTCAATGGCGTCCTTCTGAATGTCAAAGCTGTGGACTGTGCCCTCACTGCCTGTAAGCTCGCAGAGAAAGGCTGTGTCAAAGCCTCTGCCCGCCGTTGCGTCTATGCAGAGATCGCCTTTTTTAACGTGTTTTTTTAAGATGGCGTGGCAAACGTCCAGCGCCGAAAAATTCCTGTTATTTCCCATAAAACCGCCGTTCCTTAGTCCATATACTTGATATTGGAGCTGACACCTATGCTGTAAACCTCGTGACCGTCCGTTATCAGCTCAATAATTGTCAGGGAGCTTTTATCGTAGTAATAGTAGTATACCGCATCGGTGTTGAAATCAAAAACATCGGAAGGAGTACCCAGAGCGGCTTCAATATTCCCTTGGGGCGAACCGATACCGATACCATTTACACGAAGGTCAAGAGAAGCCTCTCCGCCCTCTAAAACGCTGAAATACTTGCACTGACATACATCGGCGTTATAGGTAGAATTCTTTTCATTTTCGATGTATATCATTACCGTATAGTCATTGTTGATGAAGTAATCTCCCGTATGCGCTTCAAGGGGAGTTTCCGTCCTGACGAACTTGTCAGGAAGGGCAAGACCCTTGCAGGGAATGGTTATCTCCTTGCCGTTTGCGGTATATACAGCATTTGAAAGGTCAACGGACGGGAGCGTTATGCTTTCATAATCTCCCATTTTCGGAAGGTAGGGGCTTTCGCTGTCATAATCATTATCGTCATAATCGCCGTAATCATACTCTTCCTCGTCATAGGTGGGTTCCCAGCTGTCATCGGACGCAGAAACTTCGAAAATTATCTCAGAAAGTCTGTCCTCGGAAACGCCTGCTGCCTTGCAGATATTGTCCATAAGTATCTCAATGTAATCATCGCTTATAATATCCGACGTGTTATCCGAGCATTTGTCTGCAGAGGGCAGGGAAATGCTGCGGACTTCATCTGTGGAGGTATAGACAGCGTTTACATTAATATAGTTTTCGCCCTCATAGGTAACTGCAATATTGCAGCTGCCGTTGTCCATATCTCCGTCCAGCTCCATAGCGGCTTCTATCTCTTCCAGCTCGGGGGAGGTAAAGGTGTATTTTCCGCCGTAAAGCCTGCTGTCGAGGAAATCGTACTTGACATTTTCAAAGCCTATCCTGCAAGAGGTGGTCTTATATTTTTCGGAAGAAGATGCTTCGTCCTCAAGAGTGCGGAGGATACCATCGCAGTAGCCGCTTGCGCTGCCGTTTGCATAGCTGCCTTTCAGAAGCACCTCTGCGGATTCGCCTTCGGAGGTGGCAAGCTTTAGCTGAGAGGCAAATGCGCCGTTGTTCACCGCTGTGGAGAAGGTGTATTCGGACGCAGATCCGCTGATGTTATCTCTGAATGTTCTGCCGATAATGTCGCCGTCGGCATTGATGAAAACGGTCATATCCGCAAAAACCTCGTCGGAGGCTTCAAGGTTCATATCCGAGAGAAACTCGTCGATCTCGCTGACGTAATCCTCACGTCTGCCGCCCATTGCTTCGACTATGGAGATAATGTCCTCATCGGTCTTTGCCTGCTCTGCGATTTTTTCGATAAGCGCAAGATATTCGGTTTCCGTGAAGCTGATATTTATCTCAACTGCGGGACAGCTTACATTTTCCACCGTGCAGACGCTCTTTTTGTTCCACTCCGCCGCTGTTACCGCTGAAAGGTAAAGGTCGGTGTATCTTGCGGAGATTGCGTCTATCTTTTCCTTTGTGACAGTTTCGCCGTTGAACAGAACGGAAACGTCGGGAGCTTCCCCGCCGTCCACGCCCGATTCGGAGGCGGTGTATTTGTAATATTTATCCGAGCTGCTTTCCACAAGCCTTACATAGGCTTCGGTATTGTCAAGGTCGCCGATGACTTCTGCCGAAGCGACAGTCATGTCGTTCAGCTTAAAGGAGCAGAGTGCAGATGCAAGGTCGGTCCCCGTTGCGGCTTCTGCGCTTATTCCCACGCTTTTGAAAATGTCCTTTATCTCCGTGTTATCGGGGAAAAGTGACTCGTAGAAGTGGTTGC
Organism: uncultured Ruminococcus sp.; assembly: GCA_945877315.1. GTDB lineage: Bacteria > Bacillota > Clostridia > Oscillospirales > Ruminococcaceae > UMGS1889. The sequence goes on from CAMCRP010000004.1 coordinate 51,885, forward strand.
CGGGGGTAATGGTAATATCTGTCTTTTTCACTCCTGCGGTGGGAGAAGCGGCTTCTTTCTGCTGTTCCTCGCCGATGAGATAGAGCTTCCAGAGGTCTTCTACGGCTTTTTCGGCGGTTTTTCTTTCCGCTTCTGCGTAATATTCTTCGGGAGATGTGAACGCCAGCTTGATGTTGTTTCTCACCGACGGCAGAAGCAGCGCACCTGCCGCACCCACAACTATCACACCTGCAATTGCTGCGGGAACTATCCAACCCTTTGACTTTTTGGGAGCAGCCGTGCTGTCGTAGCTGTACTGATACTGCGAGTAGTCATACTGCGGGTCAATGCTGTTCTGCGGCTGTGAACCTCCGCTCTGCGGCATTAGATTGGCACCGTAGCTCTGTTCGTCCTTGTTCTCGGGAAAATTGTTGTTATTATTAAAATCGTCCATCAGATTACCTCCATTCGGTCGATGAAACCCCATATGAATATTATATTGCATATCATATTATTTGTCAACAAATCTGAAATATTTCGTAATATAAAACAAACGACAGCGAAAAAATCCGCCGCCGTTTGTGAATTGCGATATAAAATTATCCCTGATACTCTACGATCTCAACGCTTTCCATCAATACCTGAGTAATGGGCTTGTCATTCTCGTCGGTTTCAACGCTGCCCAGTGCTCTTACAATGTCCATACCCTCAAAGACCTGACCGAAAACGGTATATCCGCCGTCTAAGAAGGGAACGCCGCCTACTTCCAGATATTTCTGCTTAACGGCTTCGGGGATCTTTTTGCCTGTCATCTGCTCCATTTCGTCAAAATTGTTTATGGTGACATAGTTGCCTGCTGCGTCGTAGCCTGCACCGTAGCTTACATAGCCCTCGGGGGTGTTTACGATATAGAACTGGCTGCCGTTGGTAGAGGTGGAGCCTGAGTTTGCGTATGCAACTGCGCCGCTGAAATGGTACAGTCCTTCGGGTATGCCTCCGTCAAAATCCGTGCCCCAGATGCTGTTTCCGCCTGTGCCGTTGCCCTTGGGGTCACCGCCCTGTATCATAAAGTTTTCGATGATGCGGTGGAAGATAAGCTCGTCGTAATAGTCCATATCCGCAAGACCTGTGAAGTTCTCGACGCTCTTTGCAGCCTGCTCGGGGAAAAGCTTTATCTTTATCTCACCATAGTCCTTGACCTTGATAACAGCTATCTTTTCACCAACCTGCGGAGGGTCGAAGTTGTAGAAGCCATCAAAAGCAGAAGCCGCTTCCGATTCCGCTGCGGTGGTGTATGAGCCTTCCTCAACGGTGGGTGTTCCCTGACAGCCTGTAAAAATTGCACCCGCAAGTATAGCCGCCATACCTATATTAAGTATCTTTTTTTTCATATTTTCAATGCTCCTTAGTGATAAAATCAGCCTTTTTACGGCAATTGTTTATATTATAAATGATTTTTGCGGATTTGTCAAGCACTGCTGCCGCCTGTTTGTTTACAAATAGTATTTGATTTGCGCTTGAAGAAATACTCTGTTTTCTGTAAAATTATTATAATAGTCATAACAAAGGAGAGCTTTTATGACCAACAGGGAACCTATCAAAAAAATGATAACTTCGGCAGTCTGCCTTGCACTTTGTATGGTACTGCCCTTTCTTACGGGACAGATACAGCAGATAGGAAACGCACTTTGCCCCATGCACCTGCCTGTTATAATATGCGGCTTTGCGGCGGGACCTCAGTTCGGGCTGCTGACGGGGCTTATTGCGCCGCTGCTCAGGTCGGCGGTTTTCGGTATGCCGAAGCTTTTCCCAAGTGCCATAGCTATGAGCGCCGAGCTGGCGGTTTACGGGCTTGTGTCGGGGCTTTTGTACAGAAGGCTGTCGGGCGTTAAGGGGAGGATATTCATCTCCCTTATCTCGGCAATGCTGGCGGGGCGTCTGGTGTGGGGCGGAGTTACTGCCGTTCTCCTCGGTGTTTCGGGCGGGAATTTCACACTTGCGGCGTTTGTTACGGGCGCATTTACGGGGGCAATTCCCGGAATAATTTTACAGATAATACTTATCCCACTGATAGTTTCCGCACTTGAAAGGTCAGGTTTTATCGGGAATGAAAAAAATCCGAGAAATCTGAAAAAAGTATTTGAAATTTGCCGACATATGTGTTATAATAGTTTTATAGTGTTTTCACGTAAATAAATTCGGAGGTCTTAGGCAAATGGCAAAGGGAAAGTCGGTAAATGTCCTTTCGGTTATCGAAACAGTATTTATTATAGTATGCGCTCTGGCGATAGCTGTGATGCTCGTGCTGTATTTTGCGTTCAGGGGAGATAATGCGGTGCCGTCTGTGGGCGGTTACAGCTTTTACTATCTTAAAGCGTCAAATATGGAGCCGAATATCCCCAAGGGTACGGCGGTAATTGCTCAGGCTTCAAAGATAGACCAGCTTGCTCCCGGAAAGACCTGTCTTGCAAGGATAGGCGATGAGGATAATTATGACATTGTGCTTATCGGCGTTACCAATATTGAAGAGGAAAACGGGACAAAGTACTACACTCTGAAATTCACCACTGCAACTCAGGAGATAAGAGTTCCCGAGTCGGACATTATCGCAAAGGCTCAGTGGCAGAGCGAAATTCTCGGAAAGCTTCTGGGATTTGCCACATCTACATCGGGCATTATGCTTGTCATAATCATTCCCAGCTTACTGATAATCATATTCCAGATAATCAGGATAATCAACGTCAAGCACATGGAGGAGGAGGCTTCTTCTCTTGATGATATTGACGAGATATTTGAGTCCAGAAGCGGTGAGGACGAGCCCCAGATGGAGATCAAGGAAACTGCCCGCTTTACCGTGGAGCAGCCCGAGGACGACAGGCAGCTGACCGTCGGAAGGGACGGCAAGGCAGAGTACGAAAAGCCGAAGGAAACCGTAAAATCCGTCTACGAGGCTGCGGGCATTGCTCCTCCAAAGGCGGAAAGACGTGAACGCAGACACGAATTTCAGCAGGGAGATGACCCCATTTTTGCTGCTATGTACGGAAAATCCGAGAATAAGGCGTCCGAAAACGTCGAGGCAGTTCCCGAGAAGAAGCCTGTTGCCGCAGGACACAGGGGAGGACTTTCCGAGTTTGACGAGGGCATTATGCACCGTCCCACAAGGATCGAACCCGTTGCTCCCGCCAATGAGGAGCAGTCGGTGGACGATTTGTTTGAAGCAGCTGCAGCAAAGGCAAGAAAGAGTGTTGTCGAAAGCAGAGAGTCTGTTTCTGAAAATGACGTCGAAAAGGGCTATGCAAGGCAGACCTACGGCTTTGATTTTGCGCCCAAGACCATTGAACCCGAGCAGAAGCCTGCAGAAGCTAAGCCTTCGGGGTTTGATGAAAGCGTAAAGACCTTCTTCACCAAATCGGAAAAGACCGAACAGGCAGAGGAGATCGCCCCCGCAGCGGAATCGCAGAGCGAGGAAAAGCCCCTGACTATCCCCGCAGATGCAGTTGTTCCCAAGGAAAAGCTTGCTCCTCCCGCAAAGAAGAAAAACAACAAGAAGGTCGAGGACCTTATGGCGCTTATCGATCAGGCAGAGAGCAGCTTGAAGAAAAAGTAAAAAAATATGCCCCTTTCCGAGTGTGGAGAGGGGCTTTTTATATCAGAACAGGAATTTTTCAAGAGCGTAGGCAATACCGTCCTCTTCGTTGGACAGGGAGATGAAATCCGCTGCCTTCTTTGCCGCATCACAGGCATTTTCCATGGCAACGCCCATGCCTGCGTGACTTATCATAGAAACGTCGTTGAAGCCGTCGCCGAACGCCATAGTTTCCTCCCGTTCAATGCCGAGAACGCCGCAGAGGTTTGCGATAGCGGCTGCCTTGTCGGTCTTATATGGCATTACTTCAAGAAAGAACGGCTCGGAACGGAAAACGTCCGCTCTGCCGAACAGTCTGACCTTTAGGTTCGGCTCCAGATCCGACATTCGGTCGCCGTCGCCCAGAAGAAGGCATTTGGGGACGTTGAAGAACACCGCACTTGTAATATCGGGGTGTATCTCAACGGACATTCCGTTAATTCGGGATTCTATTTCGAGATACTTATTTTCGGGATTTTCGGCTAGGATAACATCTCCTCGGTAGGTGAGAATGTCCACGCCGCTAACATGGGCAAAGCGGTGCGCCTCCGCAAAAACAGAAGGGGCAATGCTTCTTTCGATGACCGTTCTGCCCGTTTTCATTTCACGGATACGTCCGCCATTGTAGGACAGGACATAGCCGCCGAACCGTTCCAGCTCCAGCTCCTTGATGTATTTGCTCACACCCTTGTCGGGACGTCCCGATGCAATGGCGGCGGTAATGCCCATTTCCTGCGCCTTTATAAGGGCGGCTTTGGTCTTGGGGGTTATTTCCTTTTTGGAGTTGGTGAGGGTGCCGTCTATGTCTAAGAAAATCATTTTGTATTTCATAAAAAAGCTCCTTTCTGTCGGATAGTGATATTATAACACACAGTTTAGCGCAATAAAACCTATTAGCTTGACATTAGTTTTGATTTTTGGTTAATTTAGGGTGAAATATGCGTTAATTTTCGTGTTCATTACCTATTAAATGAGGGGTTATTTGGGGTGTTTTGCGTATTGAAATATCTCTTTGTCAAAAAATTAACAAAGCGGTCAAAAAATTTTTCTTGGAAATATTCGGATATTATTTGCACATATCAAACAAAATAATGCGTAAATTATCCGAAAAATTCGTTAAATATCAATATACATACAGCCGTCATACGAAATTACGGTTTTTCTGCCGAATAATAAGATGAAATTCCCTGATTTTTTACGGTCTGTTAGCAAAGGCTAATCCCTTGACAATCCCGAAAAAAGTAATATAATAGTATATAGGGGAGAATAGGGGTGAACTATGCCCTTGTGAGGATATAGTCTGTCCCATTGCTCGCAAATTTTATCACGAAAGAGGTATAACAATGGAATATCGTATTGAACACGATTCTATGGGCGAGGTCAAGGTTCCTGCCGACAAATACTGGGCTGCCCAGACCGAAAGAAGCCACGAAAACTTCCTTATCGGCGTAGGCATCGAAACCATGCCCCGTGAGATCACTCACGCCTTCGGTATCCTCAAAAAGGCTGCCGCTATCGCAAACCACGCTCTCAAGCCCGAGAAGATGACAGACGAAAAGCTTGCTGCTATCTCCGCAGCTTGTGACGAAGTTATCAGCGGCTCTCTGAATGACCATTTCCCGCTGGTAGTATGGCAGACAGGAAGCGGTACTCAGTCCAATATGAACGCTAACGAGGTAATTGCCAACAGAGGAAACGAGATCGCAGGCAAGAAGCTGCTTCACCCCAATGATGACATCAATATGAGTCAGTCCTCTAACGATACATTCCCCACAGCTATGCACATTTCCGCTGTTATTGCTGTTGAGGACAAGCTTATCCCCGCTGTTGATACACTTATTGCTACATTCAAGCGTCTGGAAGAGGAGAACGAGGGTATTGTAAAGAGCGGACGTACACATCTCCAGGACGCTACTCCCATTAAGTTCTCTCAGGAGATCAGCGGCTGGCGTTCCTCCCTTGAAAAGGACAAGAAGATGCTGGAAATCGCACTTCCCGGACTGAAAGAGCTGGCTCTCGGCGGAACTGCCGTTGGTACAGGTCTTAACACTCCCAAGGGCTTCGATGTTGAGGTGGCTAAGGCTGTTGCAGAGCTGACGGGCAAGGCTTTCGTTACCTCCGACAACAAGTTCCATTCTCTTACAAGCAAGGACGAGATCGTGTTCGCTCACGGTGCTATAAAGGCTCTCGCTGCTGATATGATGAAGATCGCAAACGACGTAAGATGGCTGGCAAGCGGTCCCCGTGACGGTCTGGGCGAGATCTTCATTCCCGAAAATGAACCCGGTTCCTCCATTATGCCCGGCAAGGTAAATCCCACTCAGTGTGAGGCTGTTACTATGGTTGCCGTTCAGGTAATGGGTAACGATGTTGCTGTTGGTATGGCTGCATCTCAGGGTAATTTTGAGCTGAACGTGTTCATGCCTGTTTGTGCATACAATTTCCTCCAGTCCGCAAGACTGCTTGCTGAGGCTATCCTGTCCTTCAACAAGAACTGCGCTGTCGGAATCAAGGCTAACAAGGAAAAGATGCACCACAATCTCCACAACTCTCTTATGCTGGTTACAGCTCTCAATCCCTATATCGGTTATGAGAATGCTGCAAAGACCGCTAAGAAGGCATATAAGGACAATATCTCTCTGAAAGAAGCCTGCGTTGAGCTTGGCTTCCTGACAGCAGAGAAGTTTGATGAGGTGTTCCACCCCGAGCAGATGGTTTGATCTGATCGACAATTGCAACCATTGGGACGCAGAGGAGGGTAACGCCTTCTTCTGCTGCCCTCAAATATATACGGGCGTATCGGCAAGATACGTTCGGGGAAAGGAAAATTACTATGACTTTCAGTTACTATCCCGGCTGTACGCTGAAAACTAAAGCCAAGGATCTGGACAGATACGGCAGAAAAGCCGCAGAAGCTCTGGGCGTTACTCTTGAAGAGCTCCCCGACTGGCAGTGCTGCGGAGGAACCTTCTCCATGTCCAAGGACGAGATAGCTTCCAAGCTGTCCGCCGTAAGATCCCTTGCTTCCGCAAAGGATAAGGGCAATGACCTTGTTACACTTTGCTCGGCGTGCCACAACGTTCTCAAGCAGACAAATGACGCTATGAAGAACGACCCCGATTTTTCCGCAAAGGCTAACAACTATATGAAGCTTGATGTGCCTTACAACGGAGAAACAAATGTTATCCACTATCTGGAAATGCTCCGTGACAAGGTAGGCTTCGACAAGATCGCCGAGAAGGTCACAAATCCTCTGACAGGCAAGAAGATCGCTGCTTATTACGGCTGTCTGCTGCTTCGTCCCGGCAAGGTAATGCAGATGGATAATCCCGAGAACCCCACAATTATCGAGGATTTCATCAAGGCTATCGGTGCTGAGCCTGTGGTTTATCCCTACCGCAACGAGTGCTGCGGCGGTTATGTAACCATGGAGGACAAGGCTCTTGCTAAGAAGAAGAGCAACAAGGTTGCTTTAAGTGCGGCAGAAAACGGCGCAGATATGATAATCACCGCTTGCCCTCTCTGCCTGTACAATCTCAACAAAAACGCTGATGAAAGTGACATTCCCGTTTACTACTTCACTGAGCTTCTTGCTGAGGCTCTGGGTGTAAAGGACTAAAAGACCTTACATAGGTTTTGGGGATATAGTGCGGTTCATTCCTCCGCCGATGAATGTACCGTTCCCCGCATAAAATGTTCGGCGGAGAAATGGAGCTTCTTTATGAGCAAGGTAACAAAGGAACAGGTACTCCGTTCCAGCGGTGTCAATGTTCTGAAATGTATGAGATGCGGCAAATGCTCGGCTACCTGTCCTTCATATGACGAGATGGAATATCATCCCCATCAGTTCGTTTATATGGTAGAGAAGGGTGATCTGGAGCCGCTGCTCAACTCAGATTCTATCTACAAATGTCTTTCCTGCTATGCCTGCGTAGAACGCTGCCCCAGAGGTGTTGAGCCTGCAAAGGTCGTAGAAGGTATCAGAAATGCCGTTTTAAGACAGAGCGGTATGAATCATATCAAGGCGGAAAATATCCCCGAGATGCTGGACGAGGATCTTCCTCAGCAGGCTATCGTCAGCGCATTCCGCAAATATAAGAGATAAGGAGGAGAAAAAATGCAGAGAATTGGCGTATTTGTATGTTGGTGCGGAAGCAATATCGCTGCAACCGTCGATGTTGAGGCGGTTTCCGAAGCTCTGAAATCAGAGCCGGGAGTGGTTTTCTCCACTAACTATCAGTACATGTGCTCCGAAGCAGGTCAGAATATGATAAAGGACGCTATTAAGGAACATAACCTGACAGGCGTTGTTATCTGTTCCTGCTCGCCCCGTATGCACGAGGCTACATTCCGTAAGACCGTTCAGGGTGCGGGACTCAACCCCTACATGGTCGAGATCGCAAATATCCGTGAGCAGTGCTCCTGGATACATAAGGACAAGCAGACAGGTACCGAGAAGGCTATTATCCTCGGCAAGGCTGCTATTGCAAAGGTTCATCTGAATGCTCCTCTTACAGCAGGCGAAAGCCCCGTTGTTAAGAGAGCACTGGTTATTGGAGGCGGTATTGCAGGTATTCAGACAGCTCTGGATATTGCAGAAGCAGGCTTCGATGTTGATATCGTTGAAACAAAGCCCACCATCGGCGGTAAGATGACTCAGATAGACAAGACCTTCCCCACACTTGACTGTGCGGCTTGTATCCTGACTCCTAAGATGGTTGACTGTGCTCAAAACGAAAAGATACACATCTACTCTTACAGTGAGGTGACTGCTGTTAAGGGCTTCGTTGGCAACTTCACCGTTTCCATTAAGAAGAAGGCAAGATATGTTGATACCACCAAGTGCACAGGCTGCGGCGTTTGTACAGAAAAGTGCCCTGTAAAGAACGTTCCCAACGAGTTCAATCTGGGAATGAACAACAGACGTGCTATCTACATTCCTTTTGCTCAGGCTGTTCCCAAGGTAGCTACTATTGACGCAGATTACTGTAATATGCTCAAAAACGGCAAGTGCGGCGTCTGCTCCAAGGTATGTACCGCAGGTGCTATCGACTACAAGCAGCAGGACGAGATCATCGAGGAGAGATACGGTGCAATCGTTGCCGCAACAGGCTTCAATCCCATCAAGCTTGATAATTTTGATGAATTTGCTTATTCTCAGAGCAAGGACGTTATCACTTCTCTGGAATTTGAGCGTCTGACAAATGCTGCAGGTCCCACAAGCGGACAGCTTCTCAGACCCTCCGACGGAAAGCACCCTCACACGATCGTGTTCGTACAGTGCGTAGGCTCCCGTGACACTTCCGGCTGCGGCAAGCCCTACTGCTCCAAGATCTGCTGTATGTACACCGCTAAGCATGCTATGCTTACCCGTGAAAAATATCCCGATACAGACGTTTATGTATTCTACATTGACGTTCGTACTCCCGGTAAGAATTTTGATGAGTTCTACCGCAGAGCTGTTGAGGATTACAACGTTCACTATATTAAAGGTATGGTAGGAAAGGTCGCTCCCAGAGCAGACGGTACTCTCGATGTTCAGGCATCAGACCTTATCTCCAATGAGCAGCTTCATATCAGCGCAGACCTCGTTGTTCTTGCCGCTGCTATTGAGCCTGACAAGAGCGCAAGACCTCTTGCTACAATGCTCACCGCAAGTATGGACACCAACGACTTCTTCACCGAGGCTCACGCAAAGCTTCGTCCCGTTGAAAGCCCCACAGCAGGTGTGTTCCTGTCAGGTACCTGTCAGGGTCCTAAGGATATCCCCGAAACAGTATCTCAGGCAAGTGCCGCTGCTGCTAAGGTAATCGGTCTGCTCTGCAAGGATAAGCTTACCTGCAATCCCTGTGTTGCTCATTCCGATGAAATGCTGTGTAACGGCTGCTCCTCCTGTGAAAAGGTTTGTCCTTACGGTGCTATCACCTATTCCGACAAGGAATTCAGAATGCCCGACAGAACAACGGCTATCCGTCGTGTTGCTGCCGTCAATGAGGCTGTATGTCAGGGCTGTGGAGCTTGTACGGTTGCTTGTCCTTCCGGCGCAATGGATCTGAAGGGCTTCTCCAACAAGCAGATTATGGCGGAGGTAGATGCAATATGCAAGTAAATGAAAAAGAATTTAAGCCTACCATTGTTGCTTTCTGCTGCAACTGGTGTTCATATGCAGGTGCTGACCTGGCGGGAACAAACAGACTTAACTATCCTGCCGATGTTAAGATCATCAGGGTTCCCTGCTCCTGCCGTGTAAATCCTATGTTTATTCTTCGTGCATTCCAGAGGGGCGCTGACGGCGTTATTATGTGCGGCTGTCACCCCGGCGACTGCCACTATACAACAGGCAACTACTATGCTAGAAGAAGAATGACTCTGCTGTTCTCTATGCTGGATTACCTGGGCATTGAAAGAGAAAGGACCCGTGTTGAATGGGTTTCCGCAGCTGAGGGCGCAAAGTTTGCCGCTACTATGAATGAGTTTGTCGAGACTGTTACCAAGCTCGGCGAGAACAAGAGATTGGAGGATCTGAGATGCAAGGAAAAATGATCGCCCGTGCTAAGGAGCTTCTGCAGAACGGAACCGTCAATCGTGTGATCGGCTGGAAGGCGGGAGATTTCGCTTACGATATCACCCCCGCAGTTTTCAATTCTGCCGAGGAGCTGGACGCAGGCTTTGTTTACAATGACTTCTGCGGCGCAAATTTCTCGAAATATCTGGTAAAAGAGTCCCGCAAGGAAGGAAAAATTCTCGTTTTCCTCAAGCCCTGCGATACATACAGCTTTAACCAGCTTACAAAGGAACACCGCATTATCCGTGACAACATCTACGTTGTAGGCGTTCCCTGTGACGGAAAGACAGATGGTGAAACTCTTAAGCTTAAGGGTATCACAGGTATCACAGGCATAAAGACTGAGGGCGACAGCTTCGTTGTCGACACCCTTTACGGCGAAAAGACCATTGCTAAGGCAGACGCTCTCCCCGAGAGATGTCTTTCCTGCAAGTCCAAGAAGCACGTTGCATATGACGAGCTGCTGGGCGAGGACGGTGAGGTTTGCGAATCCAACCGTTTCGATATGGTTGAAAAGCTGGAAGCAATGTCCTCAGAGGAGAGATTTAACTTCTGGAGAGGTGAGCTTTCCAGATGTATCCGCTGCAACGCCTGCCGTAACGTTTGCCCCGCTTGCACCTGTGAAAGATGCGTATTCGATAACGATAATTCGGGCATTGCTCAGAAGGCTGCTGCTGACAGCTTTGAGGAGAATATGTTCCACATTATTCGCGCATTCCACGTTGCGGGACGCTGCACAGACTGCGGCGAATGCTCCAGAGTTTGTCCCCAGAATATCCCCCTGCACCTGCTGAACAGAAAGTTCATCAAGGATATCAACGAATTCTACGGCGAATTCCAGGCAGGCGAGGACACCGAAACAAGAGCTCCTCTTAACATCTTCGATACCGAGGACGTTGAGCCGAGCGTAGTATATGAAAAGGGAGGTAACTGATAATGTTCAAGCTTTCCCTGAATAACTTAAACGACCTGTTTAAGGCTGCTGCAGAGGGCGGTGCGCTTTACATTCCCGCCGATGACGGAGCAGGTCAGGCTCGCTTCACCAGATGGTGCGACGGTATGGAAATGAGCAAGGCTCTGAAAACCGTTAAGAGCGCAAAGGAATTTTTCTTCCCTCAGACCGAAAGTCTTGTTGATTTCAAGATGAAGGGCAAGGAGATCGAAATTATCGACCCCAGAACCGAGAGCGAGGACTTCGTTGTATTCGGCGTTAGAGCTTGTGATGCAAGAAGCTTCTCTATCCTTGACAAGGTTTTCCTTGCAGACCCTGTTGATACCTATTATAAGTCCAGAAGAGAGCACGGAACTATCGTTACAATGGCTTGCTCCAGACCCGAGGAAACCTGCTTCTGCACTGCTTTCGGTGTAGACCCCACCGCTCCCGAGGGTGACGCAGTTTGCTATATGACCGAGGACGAGCTGTTCATCGAAGCTAAGACCGAAAAGGGAACTGCCTTCGTTGAAAAGGTAAAGGCTGTTCTCACAGACGGCGATGCTGCTCCCGTTGAGGCTCAGAAGGCTGCTGTTAAGGAAATTCTCCCCAAGCTCCCTCTGGCAAATCTCTCCACAGATTCCTTCGGCGGCGACAAGCTTATGGAGCTGTTCGATTCTCCCAAGTGGGCAGAGCTTTCCGCTTCCTGCCTTGGCTGCGGAACCTGTACTTTCGTATGCCCCACCTGTCAGTGCTATGATATCAGAGATTTTGAAACAGGTCACGGCGTTAAGCGTTTCAGATGCTGGGACTCCTGTATGTTCTCCGATTTTACAAAGATGGCTCACGGAAACCCCCGTCTTACTCAGCTGGAGCGTTTCAGACAGCGTTTCATGCACAAGCTGGTTTATTTCCCCGCCAACAATGACGGCGAATTTGGCTGCGTAGGCTGCGGAAGATGTCTTTCCAAGTGTCCTATCTCAATGAATATCGTTAAGGTTATGAAAACATTGGAAGGAGAATCGAAATGATCGACGAAACACTCATTCCCAAGCTCGGCGTTGTGACCGACATCAGACAGGATACTCCCGATGTCAAGACATTCAGAGTTGTGGGTACGGACGGCAAGAAGGTTTTTGAGCATATCCCCGGACAGTGCGCAATGCTTTCTATCCCCGGCGTTGGCGAGGCTATGTTCTCAATTACATCTTCTCCCACAAATACAGAATTTATGGAATTCAGCATTAAGAAGTGCGGCTGCCTGACTACCTGGCTCCACGCTATGGACGTTGGTCAGCAGATCACCATCAGAGGACCCTACGGCAACGGTTTCCCCGTTGAATCCGCATTCAAGGGCAAGGATCTGCTCTTTATCGCAGGCGGTATCGGTCTTGCTCCTCTGCGCTCGGTTATCAACTATATAAGAGATAAGCGTGACAATTACGGCAAGGTGCAGATCATCTACGGTTCACGTTCTATGGACGATCTGGTTGACTATAAGGAGATCATTGACGAGTGGATGGCTGATGACGGCATCGAGGTAAATCTTACCATTGACCGTGAACAGGAAGGCTGGAACGGTCACGTTGGCTTCGTTCCCAACTATGTTAAGGAGCTGAACCCCGACCTGGGCAAGACAGTTGTAATGTGCGGACCTCCTATTATGATAAAGTTCACCCTCGGCGGACTGAAGGAGCTGGGTTTCAAAGAAACTCAGGTATTTACAACAATGGAGCTTCGTATGAAATGCGGAGTAGGCAAGTGCGGAAGATGCAACATCGGTTCCAAGTACGTCTGCAAGGACGGCCCTGTGTTCAGATTTGATCAGCTTTCACAGCTTCCCAACGAATATTAATATAAGGAGAGTACCTAGAAATGGAAAATATGGTTAATGTATTCCTGATGGGCAAGAAGTACGAAGTTCCGTCCAACCTGACCATTATGAAGGCATACGAATATGCCGGCTATGAGCTTGTAAGAGGCTGCGGCTGCCGCAACGGTTTCTGCGGAGCTTGTGCTACTATTTACAGAATCAAGGGCGAGAGCGAGCTTCACGGCTGTCTGGCTTGTCAGACAAAGGTAATGGACAATATGTATGTTGCTACTCTGCCTTTCTTCCCTCTAGAAAAGAAGATCTACAACATCGAGGAAATCAAGCCCACAGAGCAGGTTATGATGCAGCTTTATCCCGAGATCTACAGCTGTATCGGCTGTAACGCTTGTACAAAGGCTTGTACTCAGAAGCTGAACGTTATGCAGTATATCGCATACGCTCAGAGAGGTGAGTACGCTAAGTGCGCAGATGAGTCCTTCGACTGCGTAATGTGCGGCGTTTGCTCTTCCAGATGTCCCGCAGGCATCTCTCATCCTCAGGTCGCAATGCTGGCTCGCCGTCTGAACGGTAAGTATATCCAGCCCAAGACTCAGCACCTTGAGGACAGAGTTAAGGAGATCTACAACGGCGATTTCAAGGCTGCTCTTGATGACCTTATGGCTAAGTCCGATGAGGAAATGCAGGAGCTTTACAACAACAGAGAGATCGAGAAGTAAGGGAGGCTGCCGATAATGTATACTAACGAAGAAATGATCGCTTCGATCAAGAAGGTCGAAGCTAACAGAGCTGCAAACGCAGCCTACGAGCCTGTCAGAATGACAGCTCAGGAAAAGGACGATATTCTCAAGACATATCACCCCGACTACATCGAGTCCGAGTTCTCCACACTGAAGATCGGTCCCAACAAGGGCGAAAAGGTTCCTCACGAGCTGGCTGCTCTGCTTCAGGCAAACAGCCGTATCGATCCTTCCAAGATCGACCTGGAGCACCCTGCATACGATGTTGACGTTCTGGTAATCGGCGGCGGCGGAGCAGGTTCTTCCGCTGCTATCGAGGCTCACAACGGCGGCGCAAATGTTATGATCGTAACAAAGCTGCGTATCGGTGACGCTAACACAATGATGGCTGAGGGCGGTATTCAGGCTGCCGACAAGCCCAACGATTCTCCCGCAATCCACTATGTTGACGCATACGGCGGAGGTCACTTCAAGGCTAAGCATGAGCTGGTTTACAAGCTGGTAAACGAAGCTCCCGATGCAATTAAGTGGCTGAATGAGCTGGGCGTTGAGTTCGACAAGACCGAGGACGGTACTATGGTTACCACTCACGGCGGCGGAACCTCCAGAAAGAGAATGCACGCTTGTAAGGACTATTCCGGCGCAGAGATCATGAGAACTCTCCGTGACGAGGTACTCAACAGAGGAATCCCCGTTGTTGACTTTACAGCTGCTATCGAGATCATCAAGGACGACGAGGGCAAGGCAGCAGGTGCTGTTCTGATGAACATGGAAACAAAGGAGATCATGGTTGCAAGAGCTAAGACCGTTGTTATCGCAACAGGCGGCGCAGGCAGACTGCATTATCAGGGCTTCCCCACCTCCAACCACTACGGCGCAACAGCTGACGGTCTGGTTCTGGCTTACAGAGCAGGCGCAAAGCTGCTTTACGCTGATTCTCTCCAGTATCACCCCACAGGTGCAGCATTCCCCGAGCAGATCTTCGGTGCGCTGGTTACAGAAAAGGTTCGTTCTCTGGGCGCAAAGCTGGTAAATGTTGACGGTGAAGTATTTATGCACCCCCTGGAAACACGTGATATCTGTGCTTCCGGTATCATCAGAGAGTGCAAGGCAAGACACAAGGGTATCAGCACAGGCGATGGCGAAGGCGTATGGCTTGATACTCCCATGATCGAGCTGAAGAACGGTGAGGGAACTATCGAAAAGAGAATCCCCGCAATGCTCAGAATGTTTATGGAATACGGCATTGATATCCGTAAGGAACCTATTATCGTATACCCCACACTTCACTACCAGAACGGCGGTATCGACATTACCGATGACGGCATGAGCGGCGTTGAGAACCTCTACGTTGCAGGTGAGGCTGTCGGCGGTATCCACGGCAGAAACAGACTCATGGGCAACTCTCTCCTTGACGTTATCGTATTCGGCAGAAACGCAGGTAAGAGCGTTGCTGCTAAGTATAAGGAAGTTAAGCTTGGCAAGCTCACTCTTGACCATGTAAACAGCTTTGCTAAGGAAATGGCTGACGCTGGTATCTCCACAGATGCTGTTTCTCCCAAGCTGCTGCCCGATTATGCAAGAAAAGCAAACTAATCTGTCATTTTACAGATGGTTAAGGTGGGTAATTCCTGAATTAATGGTAAAATAACTGTTAATTTTGCGAAATTCCCCTGTTAATTCCGAAGGTTTTGTAGTATAATCTTTTATGGCATATTTCAAGCCCCTGCAATTGTGTGGGGGCTTGCGATGTGCAAAAGGGGGATTCCGCTCAATTCATTATCCTGTTTTGGGATAGTGGGCTGATCGGAATGTCCCGAAGAAAAATATTTGGAGGTTAAACAATATGGTTTTGTTTGGCGGAATACTGTCCATCAAAGGCCTTGCATTCCTGATGATGATAGTTTTCCTTGTGGCAGGACTGGGCTATCTGCTCGGACGTGTTACTATAAAGGGTGTATCGCTGGGTACGGCAGGCGTTTTCATTGTTGCTCTGCTGATAGGCGCATTTCTCTTCAAGAACAACGCTGAAACAGGTGAGATCTACACTCAGATCGCAGGAACAACAAGCTCATTCCCGAAAAACTATCTTAAGATCATCGAAAATCTCGGTCTTATAATGTTCGTAACATCGGTTGGCTTTATCGCAGGACCTAACTTCTTCACAAGCCTTAAGAAGAACTTCAAGTCATATGCGCTTCTGTCCCTTATCATTATTCTGCTGGGCGGCGTTACAACCGTTGCTTGCATTAAGATCTTTGGCTGCGGAACTGCTATGGCTGTCGGAATCCTGTCGGGTGCGCTGACATCTACTCCCGCATTCTCCGCCGCAAAGGACACTCTCAACACCGTTTACGGTCCTTCCTCTCAGGCGATCATCGACTATGCGGCTGCAAGTGGTATCACTGCTGAAGAAGCATCAAAGATGGCAATTTCCAAATTTGAGGATATTGTTACTGTTGGACACGGTATTGCTTATCTCTTCGGCGTCGTGGGCGTTGTACTTTTTGTTCAGCTTGTCCCGAAGATTCTCAAGGCTAATGTTGAGGAGGAGAGAAAGAAGATCTCTTCCGTTGATACAGGTGTTTCCAAGAACGACGGCAAGAAGCTGTTTGACATTGACGGCTTCGGACTGGCTGCATTTGCTATTGCAGTAGTTCTGGGTATGATACTTGGCGGTATCAAGATCCCCATGGGCAGCTCCACATTCTCTCTGGGAACAACAGGCGGCTGTCTGCTGGCTTCTCTGGTGGTTGCTCATTTCGGACACTTTGGTGCTCTCAATATGCGTCCCGAAAAGAGAATGCTTGAAATTTTCCGTGAATTCGGTCTGATGGCATTCCTTATAGGCGCAGGTATCCCCGGCGGTGCAAGCTTTGTTCAGTATTTCCAGCCCGAATACTTCCTTTACGGCGTGCTGATGACAACTGTTCCTATGATAGTTGGCTTTATCATTGCAAAGGTTGTTATCAAGCTGCCCCTGTTCAACAACCTTGGCGGTATCACAGGCGGTATGACTTCCACACCCGCCCTGGGAACACTTATCAACGTTGCAAAGACAGACGATGTTGCATCTGCATATGCGGCTGCTTATCCTATCGCTCTGATAGCTGTTGTTCTGGTTTCGCAGTTCGTTATTGTGTGGCTCCCTGATGCTCTGAGTGTTGTTAATATGATGTGATAATTCGGTAAGAAAATGTTATACTAAGAACCAATTAAAAAGTGAATAAAAAATCAAGCAAAAACTTGCGTATATGGTTTTTGTGCAGATTTTTTATCTACACTTTTATTGGTTATTAGTATTAGCCCCTCTCTGTTATTTTGACAGGGAGGGGCTTTTTTATCAATGTGGAATGTGGAAAGTGAAGAGTGGAATTTTTCTGTAAACTTCACTTTTCACTTTCCAATCTTCACATTACATAAAAACAACAACCGCCGCAGGGGGTACTGCGGCGGCTGAGGTAAAAATATGATGGGGGATTGGTCTGGCGGAAAATATAGGGGTAAATATTTCCCGCCAACTTTTATAAGGGAAGTGGGTCTGTCGGGGTAAAACAGACCACGCTTATAAAAGCAAAATTAGTATAAGGTGGAGGTTGTACCTTTCTTTGGTACATTTATATAATACCCCGCTTTTGTGTAAATTATGCGAAAACTCTCTGAAATGATGATGAAAGCTTTTTTCGGCATTTTTCGCCATTTCAAGAAGAAAAGCCCATTCCCCGAAAATAACCTTATACTAATTTCCTATCTTAAAGTAGACAAAAAATCAAGCAAAAGCTTGCATATATGGGTTTTGCGTAGATTTTTTGTCTGTACTTTGATTAGAAATTAGTATTACTGTTAGTTTTGCAGGTCAAAGCGGGTCGGGAAACCCGTCCCCTACAAGAGTGTTAGGATATTTTTAAGTACAGATATAAATATAGGCAAAAAAACGGACGAGGAAATCCTCGTCCGCCTGAAAGCTATTTAATGCTTTGCAAAAATTACTTGAGCTCAACAGTAGCGCCTGCAGCCTCGAGCTTAGACTTGAGCTCCTCAGCGTCAGTCTTGGAAGCGCCTTCCTTGATAGCCTTAGGAGCAGCCTCAACGAGCTCCTTAGCTTCCTTAAGGGAAAGACCTGTAGCTTCCTTAACAGCCTTGATAACGTCCATCTTCTTGTCACCGAAGGATGCAAGAACAACGTCGAACTCGGTCTTTTCAGCAGCAGCGGGAGCACCTGCAGCAGCGGGAGCAGCAGCTACAACAGCGGAAACGCCGTACTTCTCCTGAACGCCTTCAACGAGCTCGTTCAGTTCAATGATTGTAAGGGAATCGATAAGATCTAAGATCTGAGTAATTTTCTCGGATGCCATAATAATAATCTCCTTTATATTTTATAGTTGCGCCGTTATTATGCGCTTTTGATTTCCTGCGGAATTACGCCGCAGATACGATTAATTCTGCTATCAAGCAGTTTCCTCTGCCTTCTTGTCTGCAACTGCCTGTACGGTAGCAGCAAACTTCTGGAGAGGGCTCTGCAGGGAACCGAGCAGCTGAGCAAGAAGAACTTCCTTGGAAGGGATCTTGGACAGAGCGGTAACACCCTGTGCGTCGTAAAGCTCAGAGCCGATGAAGCCTGCCTTCATAGCGAATGTGGACTTTTCGTCAGCCTTGCTGATGTATTCGCCCAGGATTCTTGCGGGAGCAGTCTGGTCGTCTGTGGAAATAGCGATAGCTGTTGTACCCTCGAGAACATCGTCAAGACCTTCGATACCGATGTTGTGAAGAGCGAAACGGAGCATGGAGTTCTTTTCTACGAAGTAGGTAACTCCTGCCTCTCTCAGAGCCTTTCTGAGCTTGGTGTCGTCCTCAACGGTGATACCCTTGTAGTCAACGATAACGCCTGCAGCAGCAGACTTGAGATGTTCGGTAATAGCCTCAACTCTAGCCTTCTTGGATTCGAGAACCTTTGCGCTTGGCATAGTGAAATTCACCTCCGAAATTGTTTTAAACTTTTGTTCAGAACAATTTGCTATTCGGATTCAAAAAAAGAAAACCTTTCCCGAAAAACGGAAAAGGGCAAAGTACAGATATACTTAAGCGATCCTTTTCCTCGGCAGGACTTACGGCATTTGCCACCTGCTGTCTTTAGAACACGATAGCTGTTGCTAAACAACGTAAATTATTATATCACACTTTTTCTTGCTTGTCAAGTGCTTTTTAAAAAAAATTCACGGAAATCAATTTTCACGCAATACCAAATAAATATGCTTATGTAGGGGCGACCATTGGTCGCCCGCAGTGCCGCAGAAAGCCGAAAAAAACAGCGTATCTACGGGCGGTCACTGACCGCCCCTACAAAAATTCGTCGAAAATTTATTTCGGTGGAAAAAATTATTTATTTGCCGACTCTTTTTCTTTCTCGGCGTTTACCGTTTTGACTTCCTTTACGCCCTCGGTGCTTTCGGGGACAAAAAGAATTTTCACGGTCATAAGTATCAGCTTGATATCCAGCATAAGCGAATAGTTTTCGATATATGCAAGGTCAAGCTTCAATTTATCATAGGGCGTGGTGTTATACTTGCCCATGACCTGCGCATAGCCCGTAAGACCTGCCTTTACCTTTAACCGATAGCTGAATTCCGGCATACTTTCCTCGCTTATTGCCGCCAGCTCGGGGCGCTCCGGTCTTGGTCCGACTATGGACATATCGCCCTTTAAGATGTTGATAAGCTGGGGCAGCTCGTCGAAGCGTATCTTTCTGATGATACGTCCGATAGGCGTTATCCTGTTGTCATTCTGCGATGCAAGGCGTGCGCCGCTGTTTTTCTCGGCATCGACTATCATGCTGCGGAACTTGTATACCTTGAATATCCGTCCGCCCACTGTCAGCCTGTCCTGCGTATAGAAAACGGGTCCGTGGTCGTACAGCTTGATAGCAGCCGCAGTTATGAGCATAAACGGCGAAAGCACCACCAGCGCGATCAGCGAAAGGATAATATCCATAAACCGCTTGATGGCAGCCTGCTCAGCGTTCAGACCACTGTTTCGGCAGAGAAGCAGGGGGGTGTCGAACATATTCATATCCTCCGCACCTCTGATAATAATATCGGAGATCTTCGGAGTTATGTAGGTTCTTTTGGAATTTGCAAAGCAGAATTTCAGTATGTCATTTCTCCGCTGACCGGGAATATCGCAGATGATAACGGCTTCGTACTCCATTATTACCCGCTTTATCTCCTCAAAGTCCTCGTCCGCTCTTATGGAACGGCAGATACAGAACCTGTCGTCCCTTGCGCACATTTTCTCTACCAGACTGACCGCCAGACGGCTCCCGTAAACGATGACCATTTTTTTCGGGGGATACAGCTTTGAGAACAGCCTGTTGCTGAGTACCGCCCAGACGCATATGACGAAAGCTTGAACAACGGTCATAATTACGATAGGCAGGGGATTGAACATCAATCTTGCAATAAGGCATATCTGGAAATAGGTAATGACATTTACGCAGACAAGGGAAAGACACTGCGAATACACAATATCAGTCAGCTTCAGAAAGCCTATACGATATCCCTTGTAAATACGTGAAAACAGCATAAACATCAGCGCATAAACGCCGTACAGCAGGACGTTGCCCTTCAGATAGAACATTCCCGCAGCAAAATGGGGGCTGCTCTTATTATAATATTTTATCCAGACAAAGGAATAGCAAAGGGTAAGGGCGCAGATAAGAACAAGCGAGGTCATGAACATTATAAGCCGCTTGAATTTTTCCGCATTATTCATTCAAAACTCCTTAATTATTCGGTTTTTTCAAGAGTTCCGTGGGACAATGCCTTTAAGTAGGCGTTGATGAACCCGTCAAGATCGCCGTCCATGACAGCCTGAACGTTTCCGTTTTCAAAGCCTGTGCGGTGATCCTTTACAAGAGTGTAGGGCATGAAAACGTAGGAACGTATCTGTGAGCCCCATGCGATCTCCTTCTGAACTCCCTTGATATCCTCGATCTTGTCAAGATGCTCTCTTTCCTTGATCTCCATCAGCTTTGCTACCAGCATTTTCATGGCGTAATCTCTGTTCTGGAACTGGCTTCTCTGTGTCTGACAGGAGGTGACTATTCCCGTGGGGATATGGGTAAGACGTACTGCGGACGATGTTTTGTTAATGTGCTGACCGCCTGCGCCGCTGGAACGGAAAACGTCCATTTTAATGTCCTCGGGGCGAATATCAACGGTAACGCTGTCGTCCATTTCGGGCATTACTTCCAGAGAGGAGAAGGACGTGTGTCTGCGTCCCGAGCTGTCAAAGGGAGAAATTCTTACCAGACGGTGAACGCCCGATTCGGATTTCAGAAAGCCGTAAGCGTTCTCGCCCTCTATAAGGATAGATGCGGATTTCATGCCCGCTTCATCGCCGTCCAAATAGTCAAGGGTGGTTGCCTTGAAGCCGTGGGATTCAGCCCACTTGTTGTACATTCTGAAAAGCATCTCAGCCCAGTCCTGAGCCTCGGTGCCGCCTGCGCCTGCGTGGAAGGTGAGGATAGCGTTGTTCTTGTCATATTCGCCCGTCAGCAGTGTGGTAAGCTTTGCCGCCTCCAGCTGACGCTTGAACTCGTCTGCTTCGGCGTTCAGCGTTTCTGCCTCGGAGGTGTCGTCCTCTTCAAGGCACATTTCTATCATGGTGATAGTATCCTCCAGCAGGCCGTTGAGCTTTTTGTAATTTTCGATTTTTGACTCATAGCCTTTAAGCTCCTGCATGACCTTCTGGGAATTTTCGGGGTCGTCCCAGAAATTCGGCTCGGAGGATTTATTGTGAAGCTCCTCCACTCTTTCCTTGGCTCTTTCGATGTCAAGGACGTCGTAAAGCTCCTTCATTTCCTTGCGGTAGCCCACAAGCTCTGTTTTAAGTTCGTCAAGAAGTATCATATATTTTTATCCTTTCAGTACATTTTGCAAATATGTCGGTGAACACACCTATTTATATAGTAATACAAAATCGCCGATATGTCAACTACTTTCCGGTCATCTTTTCGATTTTTACGGGACGAAGCTTTGAAAAGAGTATCTGCTGACTGCCGTAAAGTCCGTCATAGCCCGAAAGAAGGTAGCTTACCGCCGCTGCAATGGCATAATATGGCAGTCCGTCTGCACCAAACAGCTCCACAGCAAGTATTATGGTAGTAATGGGACAGTTTGTAACTCCGCAGAACATAGCCGTCAGCCCGATAGCTGCGCCGAAGGACGGTGTTATGCCGTTTATAAAGGTTGACAGCGCGGCTCCAGCCGTTGCGCCGATGAACATTGTAGGGACTATCTCGCCGCCCTTGAAGCCTGCGCCCAGAGTCAGGGCGGTGAAAAGAATTTTCAGGAGAAACGCTTCATATCTGACAGTTCCGCCGAAGGCTGCGGTGATAACGTCCATTCCTGCGCCGTTATAGTCACGGGTCTGCAAAAGAAATGTCAGTGCGCAGACAATAACGCCGCCCACAAAGCCCCGAAGCATGGTATTTGGTATGTATTTCCTGTAAAGCTCGGATGACTTGTGCATGGTCTTACAGAAAAGTATGCTGATAAACGCCGAAAGCACGGCAATTCCCATGGCAAACAGTATTTCAGTCACTGCCGCTCTCGATATGGGCTGAATTCCGAAAACATCAAAATGTGTCGCATGAACGCCGAAGTGATGCGCCACAGCCTTGCCGACTATTGCCGAAATAACGCAGGGGACAAGTGCCGAATAATGAAAGCTGCCCACCGTTGTGACCTCCATAGCGAAAACCGCCGCTGCGATAGGTGTGCCGAAAAGTGCCGAAAATCCTGCGCTCATGCCGCACATTGTAATTATGGGACGTTCTCTTATATTTATCTTCAAGGGACGGCTGATGAATACTGCCGTACTACTGCCTATCTGCAAGGCTGCACCCTCACGTCCGCTGGAACCGCCGCAAAGATGCGTCAGAACGGTGGAGAAGAATATGAGCAGCATCATTTTGATGGAAAGCCGCTTGCCGCTTCTGACGGAGATCAGCACGGAGTTTGTGCCCTTGTCCTTGTCCATTCCCAGAAGGCTGTAGGATTTTGCAATGATTATTCCCGCAATGGGCAGGAAAAGTATGATAAGATCGTGGGTCTGACGGAATTCCGTTGCCCATTCGACTGCTTTGTCAAATGCCGTAGCAACGCCGCCGACCACCAGTCCAACAATGACTGCGATAACCGTCCAGCGGAGAAAGCCGGGCAGCAGCGACCTCATTGAAAGCTCCGACATATCGGGCTTTGGGGAAGAATTTTTTTTGATGGTTTCCATTTTCTTTCTTTCCTTTCGGAGAATTTATTCGGTAAGATGGCTGTTTATATGGGGATTTACGTTGGAGGAGATGTTTATCGAATCAATGACCTCGCCTGTTTCTGTGCGTATAACAACGATGTTCATACCCTCCTTGTTGGAGGAATATTCCTTTCCGCAGACCATTATGGAGGATCTTCCGTTTTTGCGTGAGGAGGAGGTTATTTCAATTTTGCCGTATTCCATATTGAACTGTTCGGAAAATTCGCCGCCGCTGTATCGTTCGTAAAGAGCGGGTTCTCCGCAGACCTCGGAAACGGCAATGACCGCCGTGCCCGTCCTGTGTTCGGGAAAGCTTCCCTCAAAGCCCCTCAGACGGTACGCACGAAGGAAGGTGTTGTCCAGAAATCTCGTATATTCGCCCTTTGTAGATACCACAACTGTGTAATCGTCATCGGCTGCCAGAAGGAGAAAATCAATGGTGCTGTCAATGGCGGAAAGCATTCTGTCCCGCTGGATAGGTGACAGCATTTCCATTCCCTTTTTGCGGACGGACAGAATATTTGTCTGATAGGGGAAAACGCCGTGTGCGCCGTAGAAGCCTGCGCTGCCGATGTAGCTGTTGTACCAGAGGGAAACTCCGCATATTGCCAGAAGGGAAAGGGCGTAGACCGCCTTGCCTCTCCTCATTTTGTGCTTCTGTCTGACCGAGCTGCGCATAAGTTCCAGCCATTCCACGGTCAGCTCCTCAGTTTCCCCCATTTTTCGGTTTATCTCGTCCAGACCCTTGCTGTCGGAGATAAGGCTTTCGATATACTGAACTGCGGCGGGGAGGGCAAGCACGGAGAACACAAACGGGTAGTAAGTGAATCTCTCCATAATGCTGTGCTTTGTCATAAATATCCAGATGACTGCCTGATAAAACATCAGGTTTGCAAAAATATTATCCTCGGTATCTGCGTCGCCATGCTTGCTTTTTATGAGATATGTCCCGTAAACAGCCGCAAATATCAGCACGGGCAGAATAACATAAACGGGCGAAAGTCCCTCCAGAACGAACTCGGAGCTTAGATATTCCTCATATTTCCCGCCGAGAAGCTTTGCTGCAAGGGTAATAAGCTTATCCGAAAAGATAAACGCCAATGCCGCCGCAGCAGCTTCTATCCCCACAAGCAGGGGACGTGGCTTTAGGGCGGCGAGAAAATATATGGGTATCATCAGCAGTGCGGAATAGTGAAAGCCCGCTGCTGCGATTATTATCAGCATTGACGGAATGATCTTTCTGTCCCGCATAAATTTCCAGCCCAGCAGTATGATAGAAACCGCAATTGCCTGTCGGGTGAAATTCATAGTCATATAGAAAAACGCAAAGCAGACGTAAGTAAAGCAGGATATCATGGGCCTTTTACTGTACAGATAAACGGCAAATCCCGCAGGAACAAGGGCGCATATTGAATATACCGCCGTATAGACCTCGGTATTTTGCGTAAACAGTCCTATAAACCGTGTCAGAAGGGTGAAAAGCGGCTCGTAGCTTATCTCCCCCTGAGTAGGGTGGGGAGTGTTTATCTCATTTATCATCTGAAATGTATTGATATATGAAAAATAGTCGTTTCCAATGCCGTAGCGGAACGCCGAAAGCAGTATAAGGCTCAAAAACACCGCCGAAACGTAAATTATCCTTTTTACCCTGTTTGGCTTTATCTCGGTCAGGAAAATGCCCGTCACCGCAATAACAGCCAGAAGTATGAGATACACGGTCATATTGCTGAAAGCCTCCATAAATACCTCCATAAACGCAAGATGTCTATCCGAACAGCGCAAGAAGCTCGTTTCTGTCAAGCAGGGAAACTCCGCCGCCTGCGGTAACAAGGCTGTCGGCAAGCTCCGTCTTTGCGGACTGAAGCTCCTTTATCTTTTCCTCTATTGTGCCCTTTGCGATAAGCTTATATACGGTAACATTGTTTTTCTGACCTATGCGGTAGGCACGGTCTGTCGCCTGATTTTCCGCAGAGGCATTCCACCATGGGTCGTAGTGGATAACAATGTCTGCACCTGTCAGGTTAAGCCCCGTTCCGCCCGCTTTCAGGGATATAAGGAAAACCTCCGTATCGTCCGTGTTAAAGCGTTCCACCATTTCCAGACGCTTTGACGGCGGAGTTGAGCCTGTCAGGGTAACGGTCTTTATCCCAAGCTTTGCAAGCTGATTTTCTATGATAGACAGCATTGAGGTGAACTGCGAAAACAGCAGCACCTTATGTCCCGATGAAACGCAGCTTTCCGTCAGGTCGGTGCAGAGGGTAAGCTTTGCGCTGCCGCCCTTATAGTTTTCATAGGCAAGGGACGGGTCGCAGCATATCTGGCGGAGTCTGGTAAGCTCGGCAAGTATCTCCATTTTTCCCTGTCCGCTGTCGGAACGGCTGTCTGCCAGCATGGCTTTCAGGCGGCTGACCTCGGCGTCGTACAGCTTGCGCTGTTCCCCCTCCATGGCAGCGGTAAGAACCACCTCGTTTTTCTCGGGAAGCTCGCTCAGAACGTCCCTTTTAAGCCTTCTGAGGATAAAGGGCGCAGTCATTCTGCGAAGGCTGTCCAACGCCTTGTCGGAATTTTCCTTGACGATAGGCTGCTCATATCTCCGCTTGAAATCGGTGTAATTGAAAAGATACCCTGGCATTATAAAGTCGAAAACGCTCCACAGCTCCGCCAGAGAATTTTCCACGGGAGTTCCCGTCAAAGCAAGTCTGACCTGACCGTCAACGGATTTTACCGATTTTGCACTCTGTGTGGAGTGATTTTTTATATACTGCGCCTCATCGATGATAATGAAGCGGAAATGAAGCTCGTCGTACAGCTGAATGTCCCGTTTGAGCAGGTCGTAGGAGGTGACGATAATGTCGGAATTTTGGTATTCTGCGAGGATCCTGCTGCGGTTGTCGGCGTTTCCGTCGGCGGCTGTGCAGACAAGTCCCGAGCCGAATTTTTCTATCTCGCTCTGCCAGTTAAGACAGAGTGATGACGGACAGACTATGAGCGACGGCATAGGGGGCAGTCCTTTGTCAATTCTGTCCTGTTTATCGGCCATAAGCAGAGCAATGGTCTGAATGGTCTTTCCAAGTCCCATATCGTCTGCAAGTATGCCGCCGAAGCCGTATTCCGAGATCGCCTTTAACCAGCGAAAGCCCTCTGTCTGATAATCTCTGAGAATATCCTCCAAGTCGGCGGGAACGGTGAATTCCGCCGAAGAAAACTCTCTTGCCTTTCGGGAAAACTCACGATTTTTCTCAAACCGAAGCTCCGTCCGCTCCTTCATAAGCTTATCGAGATACAACATTCTGTACCCCGGAAGGGCTATCTTTTCTTTGAGAAGCTCCTTGCTGTCCAGACGAAGATCCTCCGTAAGCTCGGCAAGAGCCGCCATTTCGGGAGAACCCAGCGAAATAAACGAACCGCTGCTCAGACGGCGGTATTTTTTTCCCTTGCGGTAATCCTTCAGCATATCCGCAAGCTCTTCTCTGCTGTATTCGTCCGAAATCAGTTCAAGTTCAAGAAGCCCCGAGGAAAGCCTTACGCCTACCTTTGCGCTTACCTGAGGGCGCACCTTGATGTTGTCAATGCTCTCCGACGCAAACACGGTCATCAGCCTTGAAAGCTCGGAAATTCCTTCGGTGAGAAGAGTGTAAAGCTCGTCCTCATTGTTACATATAAATGCCTTTGATGCTTTTGGATTAACGGAGGAAAAATATTTCATCACCATTCTTTCGGCTGCCAGCTCTCCCGCAATATCGGGGGAGGACTCCGCAGTTTTTGACTGAAATCCGCCTTTTTTCACATCTCCGTAGACAAATTCCAGACGTGCGGAAACAGTATTTTCGCTCGGCATATCCAGATAGAGAAAGGTTTTCAGCTTGACGGAGGCGTATTTTGCCGTATCTGCTTCGGAAATGACCTTTACTGTTTTTGCGGCAGGTTCCATTACCGACCGCCAGAATGCGGGCATATCCTTTTCCGCAACACGGACAGTATCATTATTGATAAGCGACTTTAGCAGTTCTGCGGCATTATCGGCAAATTCACGGTCGGAGATGTACAGCTCGCTGCCTATGAGATAGTAGGAATATTCTCCTTTTCCGAGAAAGCAGTAAGTGTCCTCCTTTTCCGTCAGAGATATTTCGCAGCCGCCCTCGGCAGGAGCGACCTTTACAGAAAAGTGGGGATTTTCCCTTATAATATTGGTATGACAGTCGTCAACGATTATGCTGTTATCCTTGTAAATGTCAAAAAGAGCGTCCAGGTCAAAGCCGGAAAGCTGCAGTTCCCTGTATTTCGATGATGAATAGGAATAAAATCTGCCTGTGGATACCCTTGGCAGCAGAAACCGCAGTATGGGCAGGCTTTTTTCGTCAAAGCTTGAAATATCGTGCCGCAGAGAAAGCTCCTTGCCGTAATCCTTGACCTCGCCGGTCAAAAACAGCTCGGCGAATTCCCGCAGATTTTTGATGACATACATTCTTTTTGTTCCAACCTTGAATTCAGCGGACACCGACCTGTATCCAATAGAAAGGCAGGGTTCAAGGCTTACCTTTTCGCTCCCCGAAGACAGCTGTCCCATAGTTTTTGCCGCCGCCGAACGCATAAGAGAGAGCGCTTCTCTGTCGGTGGAAATGCTGTAACTGCTGTTTTGCTCGGAATATTTCAGTGCCAAAGCAATAACGTGCTTGCAGGCGCCGTCATAGCAGGACGCAGCGGGGCAGTCACAGCCGAATCGTATGATCTTTCCCTCGCTGTTCACGGTAAAATCCGCATCATATACGCTGTCTGTGCCCTCGACCTCACCCTCAACGCTGATAGATGTGCCGTTTCTGGTACTTATTGTGGAGATATAATTGACATTACCCTTTTTGAAATAGGAAAGCCCTCTGGTGTAGGAATTTTCGGAAAATGCGATTTTTCTGAGATATTCGGTTGTGAATTCAAACTGTTTCATTTTCCCACGGCTCCTTTTTTCTGCAATACATAAATCCATTATATCATATTTCGGCGGAATTTACAAGGTTTTCCGATGTTTTTTCCGAATATCGGCAGTGACAAATTTATCTGTTGAAAATCTCCGTTTTTTTACAAAATATACATTGACAATCGGGAAAAACGGTGTATAATAAAAAATGTAATATTCAAATGCGTTGACAGGGAAAATGCGTGTGGAGTGTCGCAAAATGCTCTTTCCGTTTCAGAGAGCTGCCGTTCGGTGCAAGGCAGTGCGGAGAAATACGATGATCGCCCTTGAGCAGACTGCTGAAAGGAATTTGCCGTTTTCGGGAAATTTCCGATTAAGCGTGTACGGAGGCTCCCCGTTACAGGAGAATACGTTGTCGGACGTATAAAGAGCGGCCGCTTTTGCGGCAATTAAGGTGGTAACACGGAGTAATGCGCTTCGCCCTTTGAATTTGGGGCGGAGCTTTTTTGTTCTTACGTTTGACGAAATTTAGAAAGGAAGTAGTAAAATGCTTACGCTGGACAAGGTTTATCAGGCTTCATACGTTCTTAAAGAGGTCGTCAGGGAAACAGATATGATAAAGGGCAAAAATCTCTGCCCCGATTACAATATCTATCTGAAAACGGAAAATTTGCAGGTAACGGGTTCATTCAAGGTAAGGGGTGCTTATTATAAGATCTCCCAGCTTTCTCCCGAGGAAAAGGAGAAGGGCGTTATTGCCTGCTCTGCGGGAAATCACGCACAGGGCGTTGCTCTGGCTGCCAAGAAAAACGGCATAAAGGCGTGCATTTGTATCCCTGACAGCGCACCTATCTCCAAGGTTGAGGCTACCAAGAGCTACGGTGCTGATGTTTGTCTGGTTGAGGGTACATATGACGATGCTCACGACAAGGCTGTTGAGCTGCAGCAGCAGACAGGTGCAACATTTATCCATCCCTTCGATGACGAGCTTGTTATTGCGGGACAGGGTACTATCGGTCTGGAAATTCTTGAACAGCTGCCCAATGTTGAAGCGGTTGTTGTTCCTGTTGGCGGCGGCGGGCTGCTGAGCGGCGTTGCGTTTGCCATCAAGTCACTGCGCCCCGATGTTAAGGTATACGGCGTTCAGGCGGCGGGTGCTCCTTCTATGGTAAATGCTGTCAGAGATAACAAGATAGAAACTCTCCCCTCCGTAAAGACCATTGCAGACGGTATTGCCGTAAAGACACCCGGAGATAACACCTTCGACATTATTTCTAAGTATGTGGACGGACTTGTTACCGTTACCGATGACGAGATCGCTGCGGCTATCCTCACACTTATGGAGAAGCAGAAGCTGGTTTCCGAGGGTGCGGGTGCAGTTCCCGTTGCGGCACTGATGTTTGACAAGATCCCCGAGATAAAGGGCAAGAGAGTTTGCTGTCTGGTTTCCGGCGGTAATATCGACATCACAAGCCTTTCCAGAGTTATCAACAGAGGTCTGCAGAAAACAGGCAGACTGGTGGATATGTCCATTGAGCTTATCGACAAGCCGGGTCAGCTGAGAAATGTTTCTAAGGTCATCGGTAACGCAGGCGGTAACGTTACTTCCGTAAGCTACGGCAGAACAGACCTTGAAATGGACATTAACTCCTGCATCATCAAGCTGACTATTGAAACAAGAAATTATGAGCATATCGAGCAGATCAAAAACGCTTTGAAGGAAGCGGGATTTAAGCTTCTTTAATACTGAATCAAAGGGTCTTTCCCCGCCTTCGGCGGGGAAAGACCCTCCAAAATACGTTATCTATGAGTACGCATTACTCTAAATAAAGTTAAAAACAGGAGGAATTCACAATGGAAAAAGTTTACACAAAAACAGCTCCCGACGCTATTGGACCCTACTCTCAGGCAGTAGTATCAAACGGAATGGTCTACACTTCGGGACAGATCGCTATCAACCCCGCCAGCGGAAACGTTGAAGCAGATACCATCGAGGGACAGACCGAGCAGATCATGAAGAATCTGGGCGAGGTGCTCAAGGCTTCCGGTGCGTCCTTTGAAACAGCCGTAAAGACCACCTGCTTCCTTGCAGATATGGGCGATTTTGCAAAGTTCAACGAGATCTACGGCAAGTATTTCACAAGCAAGCCCGCTCGTTCCTGCGTTGCTGTTAAGACTCTGCCCAAGAATGTTCTGGCTGAGGTCGAGGTTATTGCGGAGGTTGCTAAGTAAGGCTTTTGGCTGACACAAAACATTGTAGGGGACGGGTTGCCCGTCCCATGTAGCAAATGAAAAAGCGGTTCCCGAAAAGGAGCCGCTTCTTTTTGTTTATATGAGATTTCTCAGCGATATATTGCCAGCAAAGTTTCCCTAAGCAGCTTGCAGGCAATAGCCGTAGATGCGCCGCTTTGGTCGTAGTGGGGGGACAGTTCATTCAGGTCTGCGCCAACGATATTCAGGGAATTTCCGATTTTAATAATAGCGTCCAGCAGCTGATTGAAGGTCGCACCGCCCGCTTCGGGAGTTCCCGTGCCGCAGAAGAATGCGGGGTCAAGAACGTCAAGGTCGATAGTCAGGTAGACATTTTTCCCCTTTAGCCTTTCGATGACCTCGGGCAATGCGTCAAAGGAAACGCCGTCAATGCCCGTTTTATACATGAACGTGTGCTTCTCAGCAAAGCGGAATTCCTCACGGTCGCCGCTTCTTATGCCAAACTGGAAAATGCGTCCGTCGCCCACAATATCATAACAGCGTCTGAGAACGCAGGCGTGGGACAGGTGCTGTCCCAGATATTCGTCACGAAGGTCGGCGTGAGCGTCAAAGTGGAGAATGTACACATCATTATCGTACTTTTCGGAAATTGCACGGAACTGTCCCAGAGTTACCAGATGCTCGCCGCCAAGCATTAGGGGCAGCTTGCCGTCGGAAAGTATCTCCGCTGTTCTCGCCTGTATATCGTCAAGAGCGGATTCGGGAGAACCGAAACGCAGCTCCAAATCGCCGCTGTCGAAAATTTTGCAGTCGGTCAGGTCCTTGTTCTGATAGGGGGAATAGGTTTCGATGCCGAAGCTTTCCGCACGAATATCCCGAGGTCCGAAGCGTGTCCCGGGGCGGTAAGAGGTGGTGCAGTCGTAGGGTGCGCCGAAAATTACTATTCTGCTTTCGTCATATGTCGCCTCACAGCCGATAAATGCCGAAATGCTGTTTTCAAGAGCCATAAAAATTTTCCTTTCTGCGGGTGGTTACTTACGCTTCATCAAGCAGCTTTTTGACATAGTTGGGTATCATAAAGCAGCCCTTGTGAAGGTCGGTGTTGTAGTACTGAGTTTCAATTCCGAGAGCATTCCATTTATCTGCGTCCGCTTCGAGCGGATCAACGGTCTTTGAAGCATAGCCGAAAAGCCAATGTCCCGAAGGATATGTGGGGATATGCACCTGATAAACACGGCAGATAGGGAAGAACTCATTGATGCGCTTGTGCGCCCTCTGCATTGCCCGTGCGTCGTCGGAATAGTAGGGGCTCTCGTGCTGATTTACGAGAATACCGTTTTCGGTGAGAGCATTGTAGCAGTTGCCGTAAAATTCGCTGGTGAACAGTCCCTCTCCCGGACCGAACGGGTCGGTGCTGTCAACGATAATAAGGTCGTATTCGTTAGCCTTTCTGCGGACATATTTCAGACCGTCCTCGTAATAGATATGCACACGGCTGTCGTCAAGGCGGCAGGCAGTCTGACGGAGATATTCACGGCAAACCGCAACCACTCTTTCGTCAATTTCAACCATATCAATGCGTTCAACAGTCTTATAGCGGCAAAGCTCCCTGATAGTGCCGCCGTCACCCGCTCCGATAACGAGTATCTTTTTAATATCGGGGTTGGACGCCATTGCAACGTGTGTTATCATTTCGTGATATATAAATTCGTCCTTTTCGGTGAGCATCATAATTCCGTCAAGGGTGAGAAAACGTCCGAATTCCTCGCTTTGGAAAACATCTATCCGCTGAAATTCGCTTTCCTCGGTGTAAAGCTGCTTGTCAACACGAATGGACATTTTCACGTTGGGAGTGTGCATTTCGCTGAACCATAATTCCATAAGTATTTCTCCAATCATTTCAGGACTTTAATATTTCTAATTTCCATATCTTCGGGACCCGTAAGGGAACAGCCTCTTTCACGGGAATATTCGATATATCTGAGAATTTCCTCTGTAATAAGCTCTCCCGGGGCAACAATGGGTATTCCGGGAGGATAGCACATAACGAACTCACTGCTTATCCTGCCTGCGCTTTCCGACAGAGGGATAGTTTCCTGCTCGCCGTAAAATGCAGTTTGTGGGGACACCTTGACTGCGGGGTTGATGTACTCGTGTTCAAGCATACCTGTCTTGTCACGGCTGTAACGGCGTTTTATCTCCGCAAGTGCGGAAACAAGGCGTTCTATCGCCATTTCACGGTCGCCGACGGAAATGTATGCAAGAATGTTTCCTATGTCGCCGAATTCTATCTGAATATCATAGCTGTCACGGAGAATGTCATAAACCTCAATTCCCGCAAGACCAATATCTCTCGTGTAAACGGAAAGCTTTGTGCGGTCGAAATCGTAAATATCCTTACCGTTTATCAGCTCGGAGGAATACGCATAATATCCGCCTATTTTGTTAATTTCCGCACGGGCATATTCCGCAAGGGTCATTACCTTGTGGAAAATCTCTCTGCCGTTTAACGCAAGATTTCTTCGGGAAATATCCAGAGAAGAAAGCAGAAGATAGGAGGCACTTGTAGTCTGAGTAAGGTTGATGACCGAATGTATATGACCGTCGCTGACAGTGCAGCTTTTGCCGATAAGCAGGCAGCTGCTCTGAGTAAGGGAGCCGCCCGATTTGTGCATGGAAACCGACGCCATATCCGCACCTGCCGCCATTGCGGGCATGGGCATATCCTCGCCGAAATAGAAGTGCGTTCCGTGGGCTTCGTCCGCAAGGCAGAGCATACCGTGTTTATGAGCAAGCTCGGCGATAGCCTTTATGTCGGAGCAGATGCCGTAATAGGTGGGATTGTTCACGAAAACCGCCTTTGCATCGGGGTTTTCCAGAATAGCCTTTTCCACGTCCTCAACGGACATTCCCAGTGCAATTCCCAGACGGGAGTCCATACCCGGATTTACGTAAACGGGGACTGCACCGCACACGACCAGCGAATTGATTGCACTTCGGTGGACGTTTCTCGGCATGATTATCTTATCCCCCGCCTTGCAGACGGAAAGAATCATGGACTGAACGCATGACGTTGTGCCGCCGACCATAAAGAAGCAGCTTCTTGCGCCGAACGCTTCCGCAGCCAGCTCCTGAGCGTCCTTTATGACGGAAACGGGGTGACAGAGGTTGTCCAGCGGCTTCATTGAGTTTACGTCGACGGAAAGGCAGGATTTTCCCAGAAATGCGGTAAGCTCGGGATTTCCCCGTCCGTGCTTGTGTCCCGGCACGTCAAAGGGGACAACCCTTGCGTCCTTATACTTCATTAGTGCTTCGTAAATAGGTGCATTGCTTTGAGTTAGCATTTTTTTCGCCTCCGACTGTTATGTTTATCCTTCGCCGCCGCAGGCGGCGGAGAGAAACACAAAATAAAGAATAACAAGGCGGGGCTTATCCGAGATGGGAAAAGCCGTCCGCCTTTATTTTCAGAATATATTCTGTCCGCTGAAAATCTCAATCATCTCACGGCGGAGCAGGTCGTTTATTTCAAGCCTGCGCTTGGGTGCAAGCTCGTAGGTATCGGTGTTGAACAGGTAGTTTTGCAGGAAGATCTCCTTTATCATCATACGGGTATGGAAAATGTTAGCCTGATAAACATTCATATCCACAGCGTCGTATCTGTCAAGGGTTTCCTTTGCGATATAATCCTGAATGGACGCTATCTTGTGATCCATAAACAGCTTCTTGCCCGACATTTCTCTTGTAAAGCCCCTTACACGGTAGTCGATGGTGATAATGTCCGAATCGAAGCTGCCGATAAGATAGTCCAGCACGTTCAGCGGGGAAATCCGTCCGCAGGTGGAAACGTCAATATCCACTCTGAATGTGGTTATCTCGTTGTCGGGGTGAAATTCGGGATAGGTATGGACGGTGAGGTGGCTTTTGTCCAGATGTCCCGCAATATCCTGTTTTCCGGGGATAGGAACGTGACGCATATTGCAGGATTCGTCGATAAGCTCATTAGGCAGATAATCCTCGGAAACCAGCAGCGTAACACTGGCACCCTGAGGGTCATAGTCCTGCTTGGAGATATTCAGCACATGCGCACCTATCATATCCGTAACATCGCAAAGAATTTTGGTCAGACGGTCGCTGTTGTACTGCTCGTCGATATATTTGATATAATCCTTCTTTTCTCTTTCACTTTTTGCATAGCAAATATCGTAGATATTGAAGCTGAGAGTTTTAGTAAGGTTGTTAAATCCATAAAGCGTGAGCTTTTCGTTCAACCCTATCATCACATACCTTTCGGAGATTGTCAATGCGGTTTGCCCCAATTTTTGCACATAACCGCTCATATTAGATAATACGCTATATTTTCAAGAATGTCAATAGATTTCAGCAAATTTCTTATGAAATTTTATGGTGATAAATAAATTCTCTCATTTTCTCCTAAATGCTCCTGTATTCTCTTGATTTCTTCAACAGTAATTTAATGGAAATCTTATAAATGAAGTGTTTTAACCATTGCTGAAACAGGCTTTTTCGGAATATATTCTCGGTTCAACGTTTGGTAACATATTTCCCTTGCGGATTTCAAATTATTCTGATACAATTATCGGAGATTTTACGTTTTGGAGTCCTGATTCATGCAAAAGAAAATCGCACCCCTTCTTATAATACTTGCCGCATGTCTGTGGGGGCTTCTGGGAATATTTGTCCGCCGCTTCAATGAGTTTGGCGTGGAGGCTATGAGCATAGTTTTCCTGCGGGCAGTGCTTACCTCTCTTATGACGGCGGCAGCGGCGGCTGTTACCGATGTTAAGCAGCTAAAGCTTCGTTTTCGGGATATATGGATATTTGCGGGAATGGGGCTGATAAGCATAGTTTTCTTCAATTTCTGCTATTTTACCGCCATTTCCATGATGTCCATTTCCGTTGCGGCAATACTGCTTTACACCGCTCCCGTGTTTGTAATGATACTGTCTGCGGTGATATACAAGGAGAAGATAACCGTACGCAAAATGGCGGCAATGGCAGTTATAATGGCGGGGCTGGTGCTAGTGACGGGCGTTTACAGCGGGGGATTTTCCGTTACGCCTTCGGGTGTCCTGTATGGCTTAGGCTCGGCTTTGGGATATGCCATGTACAGCATTTTCAACCGTGCGGCAATTGACAGGGGGTATAAGCCCTTTGCGGTAACTGCCTGGGGATTTGGCTTTGCTGCACTGTTTTCGGTGCTTTTTGCGGATATGGGAGCTATCGGGGAGATGATTTCCCTTCGTCCCTCCATGGTGGGATTTGCAGTGCTGTTTGCGGCTGTGACCTCGGCGGCACCTTATATTTTGTATTCTGCGGGACTGAAATATACCGAAACGGGCAAGGCTGCTATCTATTCTTCCATAGAACCCGCCGCAGCGGCTGTTTTCGGTATGATATTCTGCAATGAAAAGCTGACGATACCCGCCGTTTTGGGGGCTGCTATGATACTTGCGGCGTCTGCACTCTGCTCATCATCTTCCGAAAAGGAATAAGGAGATAAAAATGTTTTCGCTTTTGATAGTAGTAATTTACCTTTCCTTTATAAGCCTTGGACTGCCCGATTCCATAACGGGGGCGGCGTGGCCTGTAATGCAGCAGGAATTGGGTGCACCCCTGTCCTATGCGGGGATAATTACAATGATAATCGCCTTCGGTACTGTCATTTCGGGGCTAATGTCCGAAATGGTCATACGCAGGTTCGGGGCGGGTCTTGTGACGGCTGTCAGCGTGCTGATGACCGCTGCGGCACTGTTCGGATTTTCCGTGTCGAAATCATTTCTGCCCCTTTGCCTATGGTCAATACCCTACGGGTTGGGTGCGGGAGCGGTGGATGCTGCCCTTAACAATTATGTTGCCCTGCACTATTCCGCCCGACATATGAACTGGCTCCACTGCTTCTGGGGCGTGGGCTGTTCGCTGGGACCGTGTATTATGGGATATTGTCTTTCGGCGCAAATGGGCTGGAGAAGCGGTTACAGGACTATTTCGATTATGCAGATCGTTCTTGCTGCGATAATTTTTGCAAGCCTTCCTATGTGGAAAAAAAGCGTTTCCGAAACGGCTGAGAGCGAAAAGCCCACAGGTATCGCTGCCGCACTGAAAATAAAGGGCGTTCCCCTTGCGCTTTTGCTGTTTTTTGGATATTGTTCGCTGGAATCCACAGCGGGCATATGGGCAAGCAGCTATTTTGCAAGCTTCAAGGGGGCAGACCCCGAAACCGCCGCAAAGCTGGCTTCCGTTTTCTACATCGGGATAACGGCGGGACGCTTTCTCAGCGGAATTATTGCCGATAAGGCGGGGGACAGAACGCTTATCCGCACGGGCTTTTCGGTGATACTGCCGGGACTTATTCTGACGGCAATTCCTTCGGAGGGAATATGGCTTTCGGCGGCGGGATTGATCCTCATAGGCTTGGGTTGTGCGCCTATCTATCCCGCTATGATACACGCTGTTCCCACAAATTTCGGAAAGGAATGTTCGCAGTCCATAATAGGCATACAAATGGCAAGTGCATATGTGGGAACGACCTTTATGCCGCCGCTTTTCGGGATAATTGCCGAAAATGTCAGCCTTGGGTGCTACCCGTTTTATATGCTGATATTTTTGATATTGATGATAACCGCCTCGGAAACCCTGAATAAAACAGTTGATAAAAATATTTCGTAAACAGGAGGACATTTCTATGAACCTTAAAACCGCACCTATGGGCTGGAACAGCTGGGACTGCTACGGCGCAGCAGTCAACGAAGAAACCGTCAGAAAGAACGCCGAATTTATGGCAAAGCACCTGAAACAGTACGGCTGGGAGTACGTCACCGTTGACATTCAATGGAGTGCACCAAACGCCAAAAATCACGATTATGACCCGTTTACCGAGCTTTGCATGGACGAGTATTCCCGTCTTATCCCCGCAGAGAATCGCTTTCCGTCCTCGGCTGGAGGGAAGGGCTTTGCGCCCCTTGCGGAATATGTCCATTCTCTGGGACTTAAATTCGGTATTCATATAATGAGGGGAATTCCACGTCAGGCAGTTCACAGAAACACGGCAATAAAGGGTTCGGACAAGACTGCCCGCCAGATAGCAAAGACCTCCAGCATATGCGCATGGAACACCGATATGTACGGCGTTGACCCGTCTAAGGAGGGCGCAAGGGCTTACTATGACAGTCTGTTTGAACTGTACGCTTCATGGGGTGTGGATTTCATCAAGTGTGACGATATTGCCAGAGAATTGCCCCACGAAGAAGCGGAAATGGTTATGCTCAGCGAATCGCTTCACAGCTGCGGTCGGGATATGATACTCAGCCTTTCTCCCGGTCCTGCACTCCT
Organism: uncultured Ruminococcus sp.; assembly: GCA_945877315.1. Lineage (GTDB taxonomy): Bacteria > Bacillota > Clostridia > Oscillospirales > Ruminococcaceae > UMGS1889. The sequence continues at coordinate 89,338 of CAMCRP010000004.1, forward strand.
TGAAAAAGCAGAGCTTTACAAGCAGGTCTGCAATATGTGGCGTATTACCGACGATTTCTGGGACAAGTGGGAGCTTCTTTACAATATGTTCGAGAGATGCGAAAAATGGGCATCTCACAACGGAGCGGGTCACTGGGCTGATGCGGATATGCTGCCTATCGGTGCGATTTTGCAGGATTATGACGAAAATATCGTAACAAAATTTACCAAGCCCGAGCAGATAACCATGATGACACTTTGGTGCATTTTCCGTTCGCCCCTCATAATCGGCGGCGAGATGACAAAGTTTGATGATTTCACCATGAGCCTTATCACCAACGAAAATATCCTTGAAATGCACAGAAATGCCCGTCATTCTCATCAGGTATGGCGCAGGGAGATAGACGGTGTTGAACACATTCTCTGGACGGCTGCAAGCTGCGAGGGCGGACAGTATGTGGCTGTTTTCAATGCGGGGGACGGGGACAGTACCGTTGAAATCCCACTGTCCGATTTGGAAATATATAACAGTATTGTGGGAAAAGAGCTTTGGAGCGGTGACGAAATATCCGCTGATAAGACGCTTTCCGTTACCCTTGAAGGTCACGGCACAAGGGCATTTTATCTGAAATAGCAGCGGTTTTTCTTTGAAAATGAGCGTGACGGAATTTGTTATCTAAAAAATCTTGACATACCGATGTAACAATGATATAATAAAAATAACGCTTTTTATGCGGAAAATTTTCTGAAAATGTGAAAGGATGATAAGTTTGACAAAAAACGGTCGTTTGAAGGCTTCTAAGCTGCTTGCTTCGGCAGCTGCCGCTGTTATGGCTGTTTCTTCCGTGTCTGTTTCGGCATTTGCGGAGGAAATCAATGCTGCGGAGAAGAATTCGGATATTTTGTTTGAGGTAAGGGAGTCGGAAATATTCTATCCCGAGGAGGGCTTTAGCCTTAGCACAGGAGCTGTCGATCTCCGTTCGGGTAAATATGAAAAATGGATAGAACGTGTTGTTCTCCCCGATGAGGTGGAGAAATTCTACAATGATCTGTATTTCTGGACAGATAATTATGGTTCGGACGATTATTTGATAGATACTTCATCGCTGGAAACCGTTTCACTCAGTAACGGCAGACAATTTTATGCTGCAAAGGCTTTTGAGATTGAAACCAATTCTGAGTTTTCAGAATCCGACTGGAATTACTATTTTGCAGCATCAAGAGCCGCTTATGACGCTTTCGACCGTGATCATCCCGAGGTTTTCTGGCTCAACGGAGAAACAAAAATGCTTACCAGCGGCTATTACACGGATGACGGAAAAATAAAGTATGTGTTCTATTTTGCAGTTTCCTCCTATGACGGTAGTTTTAATGTTTTTGCCGATGAATATCAGTCTACCGATGCTATAAGAAACGGCATTGCAAAGCGTGAGGAATATATCGAAAAAATTTTTAAGGACGAGGTTCATTCTGTCGGAAATTACCAGCAGGTAAAAGCCTTTAACAAGTGGCTTACAGAACATAATGAGTATAATACTATTGTTGCAGGTCACGGCAGCGGCGAAGGTGATATGGTTCGTGAGTGCATGAGTGCACTTGAGGGAAGAACCGGAAATGACGGTCCCGTATGTGAGGCATATGCAAGGGCTATGAAGGTGCTTTGCGACAGGGCAATGATACCTTGTATCCTCGTTGACGGTAAAGCCGGCGAGGATCATATGTGGAATTACATAAAGATGGGTGACGGCAACTGGTATCTTGTGGACTCTACCTGGAATGACCCCACAGGCGGCAATGCGGGTGCGATTTCGGGCGGCGAATGTGAGGACTATCTGCTTATCGGCTCGGCAAATCCTCTCAGTCAGGGCAGAACAATCACCAACAAGGCTTCCTCTAAAGGCGTTTCCTTTTTAAATCAGCCCGATCTGGCGGTAAACGATTTTGTTCCTTCCGAAGATGAAGCCGAGCATGCTGTCCTTGAAGCAGATGAAGGTGCTGTTGTATGGTATATTGGCAGTGATGGCGGCGAAGAAAAACAGGTCTATAACGGTGACAAGCTTGAATGGGGCGGCGGTATCCGTGTTGAGATACCCGTTTCTATTGCTCCCACAAAGCCAAATATATTTATTGACAATTGGCTGCATGACTGCTATCGTTCAGGTGATTCTTGGGTAGCAGGTATCGACGAATATGACGAAGTGCCCATTGAAAGCAAAATGACTGTTAAATTCAACCTTCAGGACGATGCCATTGATTTTGTGGAAAGACTCTATCAGAATACCCTTAACAGAGGCTCCGACCCCAGCGGACTTCGCACCCATGTCCATGATCTTAAAAAAGGCGATTCCGCAAGTACTGTGGCATACAGATTTGTATTCAGCAATGAATTTCAAAATGCAAATCTGTCCAATGAAGAGATAGTAAAGAGAATGTACAATATGTTCCTCAGCAGAGATCCCGATCCCGCAGGACTTGAAAACTGGGTAAATATCCTTGAAAAAGGCTGCTCGGTAGGTTATCTTTTCTACGGCTTTACACAGTCTAAGGAATTCGGTGAGCTTTGCGATTCCTACGGCTTTGTAAGAGGTAACTGGCAGCCTGAGGAAAACCGTGACAAGAGCCCGAATCTGACTGCATTTGTTTCCAGACTCTATGAGAAGATACTTGGAAGAACACCCGATGTTGGCGGCTTAAACAACCACACAGGTGCATATCTTGAAAACAGAGATACGTATCAGCTGGCATATAACTTCATCTTCTCCGAGGAGTTTTTGAAGAAGGATCTCAGCAATTCCGATTATGTTGATACGCTCTACCGCACCTTCTTTAACAGAGAACCCGACGATGCAGGAAAGGCAGACTGGCTTAACCGTATGGCAACACAGGGCTATACCAGAGAAAAAGTGCTTGCGGGCTTTGTAGGCTCACAGGAGTGTATTGACCTTGTGAACAGCTTCGGCATCTGATTTTTGTGATTTATATGGGCTTTCTCTCCGTTTCGGCGGAGGGGGAGCCTTTTTGCGGAAGAAATTTATTGTAATTTGTAAAATTTTCTCCCGAACCTGTTGACATATCCCGTAAATAATGATATAATTAAACGATAGTTTATTGAATTAGGAGGCCGGAAAGTGAATAAGGTAAAAAAACCTGTGTTTTTCGTTGTTTTTGCGCTGATAGTTCTCTTTGTATACTCCGTGCTTTGCGGATTCAGCACATATTACGGCGATATAACCACTAAGTATATTAAGGGCGTCGGTGATATCCGAATGGGTATCGACATCAGGGGCGGCGTTGACGTTACGTTTACTCCTCCCGAGGGCTTTGACGCTGAGGACAGCCAGCTGGACAGTGCTAAGGAGGTTATCGTTCAGAGAATGATAAATCTCGGCATTACCGACTATGAAAGCTACATCGACTACAACAATGACCGTATAATCGTGCGTTTCCCCTGGAAAGAGGGCGAGTCTGATTTCGATCCCGAAAGTGCTGTTAAGGAGCTGGGCGAAACTGCTATGCTGACCTTCCGTGAGGGCTACGAGGTCGATTCTATGGGACTGCCTACGGGCATTACCGCCGATACCATAATTCTTGAGGGTAAGGACGTTAAGAACGCTTACGCCGCCTACACTACAAATGATGCGGGTCAGACTCAGTGGGTGGTTGCCCTTGAGCTGAGTGACATCGGCGAGAACGGCGAAAAGAGCGGTGCGGAGAAGTTCTCCGATGCTACAAAGCGTCTTGCGGAAACAAAAGGTCAGATCTCCATCTGGATGGACGATTTCTGTATTTCCTATCCTACCGTAAATGAGTGGATCTCAGGCGGAAGCGCAACTATTACCGGCAATTTCGATGCAGACAGCGCAAAAGCTCTGGCTGACAAGATAAACTCGGGTGCACTGCCCTTTAAGCTGGTTACATCAAGTTTCTCCACCATTTCTCCCAGCCTTGGTATGGGTGCTCTGGACGCTATGGTGCTTGCGGGTATTATCGCATTCTGCCTGATCGCAGTTTATGTTATCATCATCTACAGACTGCCCGGTTTTGTTGCGGTCATTGCTCTTGCGGGACAGGTTGCGGGTATGCTGGCATTCGTTTCGGGATATTTCAGCTTTATGAACAGCTCTATCCTGACTATCCCCGGTATTGCGGGTATTATCCTTTCCGTTGGTATGGGTGTTGACGCTAACATCATTACCTCCGAGCGTATCAAGGAGGAGCTGAGAGCAGGCAAGACTCTTGACGGTGCCCTGAATTCGGGCTTCAAGAGAGCATTTGCGGCTATCTTCGACGGAAACGTTACAATGATAATTATTGCTATTATCCTCATGGGTGCATTCGGTACTCCCGACAGCCTTTTTGCAAAGCTGCTGACTCCTGTATTCTTTATGTTCGGTCCGTCTACTGCGGGAACTATCTACTCCTTCGGCTACAACCTGCTGACAGGCTGCTTCCTGAACTTCCTTATGGGCGTGTTCTGTTCAAGAGTGATGCTCTACTCCATCTCCCGCTTCAAGGTGTTCAGAAATCCCAAGCTTTACGGAGGTGTCTGATATGAAGAAAGAATTTGATTTTGTAGGTAAAAGAAAAGTATTCTTTATAATATCCGCCTGCCTTATGGGTGTTATTCTGCTTGCAACCGTTATTTTCGGCGTTAAGCTGGACATTCAGTTCAAGGGCGGTACCATCATCAACTACGCCTATGACGGCGAGCTGGATGCTGCTGCTTTTTCCGCAAGGGCAAGCGAGATACTGGAGGGCATTCCCGTAAATGCCGCAGTCGGCACCGATTTCACCACAAACAGAAACTCCGTAACTCTTTCACTTACAACCAAATCGGGTCTTACCTCGGACAAGCAGTTCGAGCTGACAAACACTCTTACAGAAGAGTATGCAGACAATAATCTTGACCTTATTTCCTCCAGCGACGTTTCACCGTCCGCAGGTTCGGAGTTCTTCAAGAAATGTCTGGTGGCTGTTGCATTTGCGTCCATAATCCTTATCATCTACATCGCACTGAGATTTAAGAAGATAAGCGGCTGGAGTGCGGGCGTTGTTGCCATTATCGCACTTTTCCACGATATTATCGTGACATACGGCACATTCGTTATCTGCCGTATGGAGGTTGACGCAAACTTTATGGCAGTTGTTCTGACTATCCTCGGTTATTCCATTAACAATACTATCGTTATCTACGACCGTATCAGAGAAAACGAGCTTCTTTACGGCAAGAAAAAGACCAGAAATGAGCTTGTTAATATGTCCATCAATCAGTCCATGACACGTTCTGTACACACTACCGTGTCTACGCTGATAGCAATGGTGACTATTACCGTTGTTGCGCTGGTTTACAGGGTAGATTCTATTATCTCCTTCTCCTTCCCGCTGATAATCGGTATTCTCTCGGGCTTCTATTCTTCTGTTTGCCTTGCAGGTCCCCTCTGGACATTTGTTGACGACAAGGTTTCCGCAAGAAAAGCAGCTAAGAAAACTGCATAATTATATAAGCATTTCAAGGGGCGGTAATTGTTTACTGCCCCTTTTTTCGGAAGGAGTGACACAATGACAGCGGGAGTATCAACAGCCTGTCTTTACCCAATGGAAACGGAAAAGGCACTTCGCTCTTTGGCGGAGGCGGGCGCAAAAAATATTGAGATCTTCCTTAACACGCACTGCGAACTGCGTAACCCATACCTCGGGGATATGCTTGACTGCATTGGGGAGTATGGGCTGAACATAACCTCCGTTCACCCCTACACCTGCGGCGTGGAGCCCATGATGCTTTTCACCGCTTATGAGCGCAGATTGAACGATATGATCGGCTATTACAAGCGTTTTTTCGGGTTTATGGAAAAGGTCGGGGCAAAATATTTTATCCTTCACGGAAACAAGCCCGAAAACGTTTTTCCCATAGAAGCGGAGTTTGAGAATTTCGCACGGCTGCAAAAGGCTGCCCGTGAGATGGGCGTTGAGGTGCTTCGGGAGAATGTAGCCCGCTGTACGTCGGGAAAGCTTTCCTATATGCTGGAGATGAAACGGTATCTTGGGGATATGGCGTCCTTCGTTCTGGACACAAAGCAGGCTGTCAGGGCAGGTGAGGACCCCGTCGAGGTCGCAAGGGTACTGGGGGACAGCATCAAGCATATCCACTATTCCGAAAGCGGGAAAAATGGGGATTGTCTGCCCTGCGGCTGCGGCGACAGGGATCCCGCTGTGTTCTTTGATACGCTGAAAAGCATCGGGTTTGACGGTGCGGTTATCCTTGAGCTTTACGCAGACGGTTACACGGGCGGGGCAAAGGCTCTGGCGGATAACAGCCGTAAAATCGCAGAGTTTCTTTGAAGTTCTAAAATCTGTAATTGATACTTAATATTTAGTTAATGCAATTCCGACTCAAATGTGATACAATAAAATAGGTACTTTTTACAGATTTAATTTGAAATGTGGTGATGGTTTTGGATATTTTTATTCCCGAGAATGTCAAGGCGGTCATTCATTCTTTGGAAAATGCGGGGTTTGAAGCGTATATAGTTGGCGGCTGCGTCAGGGACAGCTTTATGGGGCGTATCCCCAATGATTACGACGTCTGTACCAATGCAAAGCCCGACGAAGTAAAGGCTGCACTCAGCGGCTTCAAGACAATTGACACGGGTATAAAGCACGGAACTGTTACTGTAATGTCCGATAACGAGCCTGTCGAGGTCACGACCTATCGTATCGACGGGAAATATACCAATCACAGAAAGCCCGATTCGGTGGAGTTTACCGATCAGCTTACCGATGATCTGTCCCGCCGAGATTTTACCATAAATGCCATGGCATATTCCGATAAAACGGGGGTTGTGGACGTTTTCAACGGTCAGAAGCATCTGTTTAACAGAAAAATTCGCTGCGTCGGAGAACCCGAAAAGCGTTTTGAAGAGGACGCTTTGCGAATCCTGCGTGCACTGAGATTTGCCTCGGAGCTGGAATTTGTGCTGGATAAAGACACGGATTCCGCCGTACACCGCTGCCGCAAACTGCTTCGGGACGTTTCCGAGGAACGTATAACCGCAGAGCTGAACAGGCTGCTTCTGGGCGAAAATGTTTATGACGTGCTGATGAAATATCACGATGTAATTGAGGTGTTTATCCCCGAAATAACACCCTGCGTCGGGTTCAATCAGCAGAGCAGATACCATCTTTATGACGTTTGGGAGCACACGGCAATGTCCGTATCTCAGGCGAAAAAGGATCTGACCATCAGGCTTGCAATGCTGCTTCACGACATTTCCAAGCCCGACTGCTTCAAGCTTGACGATAACGGTCAGGGGCATTTTTACGAGCATGAACAGCTGGGAGCAGAGGTCGCCGAGAAGATTCTTCGCCGTCTGAAATATCCAAACAGCGTAATTGAGGACGTTGTTACGCTTATCCGTTATCATTATGTAACTCCCGTTGATGACGAGCGTGTTATAAAGCGGCTGATGTCGAAGATAGGTTCGCCTGCATTTCACCGTCTTATGGAGGTGCAGAAGGCTGACAGCCGTGCAAAGCAGCCCTTCTGTATGGAGCGTGTCCCGCTTATTGACAAGATAAATTTCAAGGCGTATGAGATAGAAAAGCGTGGCGACTGCATTTCCCTTAAAGATTTGGCTGTCAACGGAAACGATATTATGGAGCTGGGATATTCGGGAAAGGCTGTGGGTGTTGTGCTTGAAGAGCTTTTGCAGGCAGTCATTTCGGAGGAAATTCCCAATGACAGAGATGCGCTGATTTCCATGGCAAAAAAGCTTGGTGAAAAAGCGGAGATTTAATAAAAAAATAATAAGCCCGTCATCAACGCAAAATCTGCGCTGATGACGGGCATTTACATTATTATTTCTTTGAGAGATACTCCAAATTCTTGCTGATAAGCTCGCATCTCTGCTTAACGCAGTCAGCGGAGCGAAGAGGGTCCGAGGGGGTGTTGAAGGTGTAGTCAATGAGCTTTTCAAGAGTGGTTTCCGCAACGTGAACTCTTGTGTCGGAGGACGCATAGTAGATAAGCACCTGTCCGTTATCTCGTACAACTGCGCCGTTGGTGAAGGCGACATTGGAAACATCGCCCACACGTTCCTCACCCTGCGGAGCAATGAACAGTCCCGACGGAGAAGCAATAAGCTTGGAGGGGTCGTTCAGGTCTGTGGCGAAAACGTAGATGACATAGCGAAGTCCCGCAGCGGTGTTTCTTACGCCGTGAGCAATATGTATCCAGCCCTTTTCAGTCTTGATGGGGACAGCACCTGCGCCGTTCTTTACCTCGGTGATAGTGTGGTAAAGGCGGGGGCTGATGACCTTTTCTTCTGTGCAGATAACAGGGTTTGTAATGTCCTCGCAAAGTCCGAAGCAGATTCCGCCGCCCGAGCCTGTTGAGATGAAATCGTCCTGGGGACGGGTGTAGAAAGCGTATTTTCCGTCAACAAATTCGGGGTGAAGCACCACATTTCTCTGCTGAGGAGATTTGGATTTCAGATTGGGCAGACGCTCCCAGTTGGTCAGATCCTTTGTGCGGACAATGCCTGCCTGTGCGAATGCTGCGGACAGGTCGTTAGATGAAGTGTCCTTGCTTTCGGAGCAGAAAACGCCGTAAATCCAGCCGTCCTCGTGCTTTGTCAGACGCATATCGTAAACGTTGGTTTCGTTGGGTTCTGTATCGGGGAGCATTATGGGATAATCTCTGAAACGGAAATTATCAACGCCGTTTTCACTTTCCGCAACGGCAAAGAAGGACTTTCTGTCGTTGCCCTCAACTCTTGCAACAAGGCAAATTTTTCCGTCCAGCTCGATAGCACCCGAATTCATAACAGCGTTGATTCCAAGACGTTCCATAAAGTTTGGATTGGTTTCGGGGTTCAGGTCGTATCTCCAGAGAATGGGGGCGTGAGCGGCAGTCAGAACGGGGTACTTGTAGCGGTCGTAAATGCCGTTGTAGTCGTCGGTTTTTTCGTTTTTGCGGGTGAGAAGAGCCTCCTGCTTGGCGGTTTCCCTCTCGTATTTCTCCTGAAAATTCATTTTGATCGTCCTTTCAATTGGTATTAAGTTCGGAAATAATGGAAATAAAGCTGTCAACGTCCGTAAAATCCTTATAGACCGATGCAAAGCGGACATATGCCACAAGGTCGATGTTTTTCAGATGATTGAGCACCATATCGCCTATTTCCGTGCTTGTGACCTGAGTCTGCATTTTGTTGGCGTAATGGCTTTCGATCTCATCTGCAATGGAGGTGACCTGCGTAACGTCAACGGGACGCTTTTTTATGGCGTTGTAGATGCCGTTTAACAGCTTGACACGGCTGAACGGTTCAAAGGAGCCGTCCTTCTTGACTACCAGCAGCAGCGGCATTTCCACAGATTCATAGGTGGTGAACCGCTTCATACAGCTTGTACATTCACGGCGGCGGCGTTTTCTGCCGTCCACGGGGCGAGAATCTATGACCTTTGTATCCTCAAAACCGCAGAATGGGCATTTCATAAGCATCGTCCTTTCACGGATATTCTTTTATTGATGATACCATATTTTCGGGAAAAAGTCAAGAGTGTGTGTTGACATATACAATATGTTGTTTTATAATGGATATAGAAGGGCGGCGGTAAAATGAGATGTGACACAAAATATCCTATCTTTCTTATCCACGGAATGGGCTTTCGTGAGAATAAGCATATCGGCTATTGGGGACGCATACCGAAGGTGCTTTCCGATAACGGAGCGACGGTCATTTGCAGCGAACAGGACGCCAACGGTTCTATCATCGGGAATGCCGAACAGATTCAAAAGCAGCTTTTAGCTTTTCTGAACGAAACGGGAACGGAAAAGGTGAACATCATAGCCCATTCAAAGGGCGGTCTGGAGGCTCGCTATCTTATTTCGTCAATGGTTATGGCGGACAGGGTTGCGTCCCTTACCACCGTTTCAACGCCCCACAACGGTTCAAAAACGGTGGACAGGCTTATGAAACTGCCGCAGGGACTTGTGCGGTTCGGCTGCGGTGCGGTAAATTTGTGGTTTCGCATTTTGGGGGACAGTTCGCCCGATACATATAACGCTGTTTGCTCGTTCAGAACAGCCGATGCGGAGCGGTTCAATGCCGAAAATCCCGATGCTGACGGCATTTACTATCAAAGCTATGCTTTTGTGATGAAAAATATGCTTTCGGACATTTTTATGTGGCTGCCGTGGCTTGTTGTCAGACACTATGAAGGTGAGAATGACGGTCTGCTTGCACCGGATGCGGTCAAGTGGACAAATTTCAAGGGCATTATCCGCAGTGCGGGACGGCGGGGCATTTCCCATTGCGATGAGGTGGATATGCGCAGAAGCAAACTGTCCAAAAAATCGGACAATATCGGTATTGACGATATAACGGAATTTTATCTTTCGGTGGCGGAGGATTTGAAGGGAATGGGATTTTGACGGAATATTGTTGTGTTAATTTTACCCAAACTTATAAAAGCTAAGAATAACATCGGGGCAGTTATCACTCAGCCATGCTTTCTGTTCATCGGTAATTGAGCGTTCAAAGTCTGAAATAGGGAGATATTCAAGTGAATCCATATCCGACAGGGGTGCATAGTAATCATCGGGCTTGTCAAGGGTATAGTGAAGCCAAAGCACCCTTACACTGTCCATATCACGAAGAAATTCTATATCTGCATAGGCGGGAATGCTCAGTGATTCAAGGCTTGTGAGTTTTTTCAGTTCGTCGGGTTTGGTGAGCGGGGTATCAAGCGTCAGCTTTTTGAGATTTGTAAGGTTGCCGATACCGTTCAGTTCGGGGTTTTTCTCGTCGCTGATATGAAGCGAAACAAGCTTTGGCAGACTGGCAAGCTTTTCAAAATTTTCCTCTGTTGCCTCGCCTTTACTCAGATAAACCACGCTTGTGTCCTCGGTGTATTCCTTTTCGTCTATCTGAACAAGAACAGGCTTTTGGGTCATTGCTTTTTCCGCAAGAGGGGCAGGCTCATCGGCAAATTCTCCTTCAAAAATGAACTCGCTGCCTTTCTCCATTTTATATTTATCTGCAATTCCGAATACCGCCGATGCTATGTCAATACTGTTTACAAGCTCATAATCGGAATATGATTCTTCCACAAAGGCTTTGTATTCTTCAAAGGTATTCCCATCGGGGAAATGCTTCAAGCAGTATTCTCCGTTTGAAATATATTCCGCAAAGAAGCCATTTTCCTCACGGTCCCACCAATAACCGACAGGGTAAAAAAATACTTCATTATTATGCTGTTCGTATATGGGCTCGCCGTTTTCGGAATATGTTACCCTTTCCGTATATTCAACGTATTCGCAAACATCGGCTGCGCAAATATCAATGAAAAAGCAGCTGTCAGACGCATTGTCATAATATGTGTTGCGTATCATTTCACATTGTTCCCAACTGTTAAGGTTTGTCTGCCAGCCGTACCTGTCGGAATATTTATATACGGTGATGTCACATTCGATGACTATCATTTCGGGAAAACGGTCGCCGTCAATATCGGAAAAAATAACCGTTTCATCATAGCTATCCCCGAATTTGTTCTTTGCGATACGTATTGCCCTTTGAAGCACAGTTTCTGATTTTTCGTCAATAGTCGTTTCCGTCACGACTGTTTCGGTTTTTGGTGTGGTCGTTTCGCTTGTTTCGGCGGGAGTCGTTTCCGTAAATGTAGTTTCTGCGGTAGTTTCGGCTATCGTATTTTCCGTAACAGATGCAGTATTTTTCGTGCAGGAGCATAATATTAACGGGGCAGAGAGGAGGACGGCGATTTTTTTCATATTATTTTCTCCTTTTAAGAAATTTCTTTAATTTCAGTATATCATTCGGACATAGATAAATCAAGTTACAATAGAATTACAATTCGGTATAAATTTCAAAGAAAATTATTCTTTTTCCGCTGCCAATTGACTTGACTTTATTCCCAAATTGTTATATAATGTAGATTAAGATTATTTTCCACCGACAAAAATCGGAAAAATATGAAAAGGCGGTATATATAAAATGGCTGAAAAAACTATGGATAAAGTTGTTGCACTCTGCAAAAACAGAGGCTTTGTTTACCCCGGAAGTGAGATTTACGGCGGTCTGGCAAACACCTGGGATTACGGTCCTCTCGGCGTTCTGCTGAAAAACAACATTAAGAACGCATGGCTCAAGAAGTTCGTTCAGGAATCTCCCTACAACGTTGGTCTTGACAGTGCTATACTTATGAACCCTCAGACATGGGTTGCTTCGGGACATCTGGGCGGATTCTCCGACCCTCTGATGGACTGCAAGGAGTGCAAGACCCGTCACCGTGCGGACAATCTTATTGAAGAT
>CAMCRP010000005.1 GCA_945877315.1 uncultured Ruminococcus sp.
ATTCACCTCATGTACTTCCGCTTGTCTTAAAATACAGGAGTTTTTAGAGGTTGCCATAATATTTTCGCCGAAAAAGATTTCGCAGTAGGCAAGGTAGCAGTTTCCACCAAGATCTCTAAGATCACTTCAATTACAATGTCCCCCGACATAACTAACACAAAACTGAACCTTGGAGAAGAACTGCCTAAATTTGTAATTTCATCGTATACATATGAGGCTAACGGTGTATCCGCAACGGAAACCCGCAAGTCAAACGGCTATTGGCTTACAGGCGATAATGGTCCCGTTGAGTATGTTGATTCATCTGACAAGATAGTAAAGGATAACACAAAATACTATTGTCAGTTTGATTTTAATGCTCCTGATGGCTTTATCTTTGGTATTGATAATCTTAGTCAAATTGTTCTTCCCGAAGGCTGGAAAATCAACACTGAATCAATCGATGTATATGACAATCAGATTCCTCTTTATTACGAGGTACCTATCGCAACTGCTTCTACCGAGGACACCATCAAGGAAGTAACAATTACTGTTGATACAAGTAAGCTTCCCAAATTAATAGCAGGACAGAAAGCAAGTGTTGTATGTTATGACTATTTAAAAGCATTTACTCTTTCCGAAGGTGTTTCGTTAAATAACGTATTCGGATTTTATGACAGCAATAAGAACTATACAACAAGTGTTGTTGCCGGCAACGACTATTATATGTATACTTCCATCAGACCTTCTGACTTAACAAAGGTTTTTGACGATTCAGTTACAATTAAAACAATCGGCGGAACTACACAGGTTGAAATAGAAAAAAATAATAAGTCGAATATTTTGATTTGTTATTATCTCGGCACAGCTTATGAGGCTGAAACTCCCGAAAACAAGGCTGAAAAGGCAGCTTCCGACATCGACCTTGCACTTGACAGCCTGAAACCCACAAATGACACCGTAAAGGACGACGTTCAGAAGATAGTTGACGATAATAAGGGCGACACCACAGCAACAGTTACCACATTCGAGCTTAACCCCGCAACAGAAGAAGCAGACGGTTCTCTCAAGGTAACAGTTACCGTTTCCGACGGTACAAACACCAAGACCGTTGAAAAGACATACACAATTGACAAGCTCCCCGCAACACCCGAGAACAAGGCTGAAAAGGCTGCCGAGGACATCAAAACAGCCCTTGACGACCTTGTTCCCACAAACGACACCGTAAAGAACGATGTTCAGAAGATAGTTGACGATAATAAGGGCGACACAGAAGCAACAGTTACCACATTCGAGCTTATCCCCGCAACAGAAGAAGCAGACGGTTCTCTCAAGGTAACAGTTACCGTTTCCGACGGTATAAACACCAAGACCGTTGAAAAGACCTACGTTATCCCCGCTCTCGGCGCAGGAACCATCAAGGTTGAGGGCAGCGACAAAAACGTAGGCGGCGCAGGCGTTGAAAATGCAGAAGAGGCAAAGGCAGCTGTTGAGATAACCGACGAAGAACAGGCTCTTATCGACAGCGGCTATGACCTTACTATCGTGCTGAACGTTGAAAACGCAGACGAAACCGTTTCCGACAATGACAAGGCTCTCACCGAGTCCGCTGTTGAGGAATCCGAGGAAGAAGCAGTTATCGGTATGTACCTTGACATCACTCTCCTCAAGAAGATCGGTTCCTCCGAAACAGCTGTTACGGAAACAAGCGCACCCATCTCCATCGCATTTGAAATGCCCGAAAGCCTTGTAAACGGCGATGAATTCGTAACAAGAAAGTATTTCGTTATCCGTGTTCACGACGGCAAGACAGAAATTATTCCCTGCGAATACGATCCCGAAACAGGCAAGGCAACCTTCGAAACAGACAAGTTCTCCAGCTATGCTATCGCTTACACCGATTCCGAGGATCCTATCCCCGCATTCGTTGAAAGACTCTACAAGTACATGCTTGGCAGACACTCCGACCCCGTAGGCAAGGCAAACCACGTTGCAAACCTGAGAAACGGCGAAACAGCTGTTAAGGTTTCCTTCGATTTCGTTTACAGCGACGAGTTCAAGAATATGAACCTCTCCAACAAGGAGATCGCTGAAAGACTGTATCTCACATTCCTTGACAGAACACCCGACGAAGCAGGTCTTGCAGACTGGACAGCAACTCTTGACGGCGGCTGCTCCGTAGGACACCTGTTCTATGGATTTACACAGTCCAAGGAATTCACAGAGCTTTGTGAAGAATACGGCATTGTAAGAGGCGACTGGACAGTTATGGAATCAAGAGATGTAAGCTCCAAGCTGACAGCATTCGTTTCCAGACTGTACACAAAGGCTCTTAACAGAGGATTTGACGTTGACGGTCTGAACAATCACACCGCAAACTACATTGCAAACCACGATCTGTATCAGCTAGCATATGACTTCATCTTCTCCTCCGAATTCCTCGAGAAGGATCTTTCCGATGAAGACTTTGTTGATACAATGTACCGCACATTCTTCGACAGAGAGGGCGATCCCGACGGCAGAGCAGATTGGCTCGGCAAGCTGAAGAGCGGCATGACTCGTGAGGAAGTTCTTGCAGGCTTTGTTGGCTCGCAGGAATGTGCCGATCTGGTGGCTAAGTTCGGTATCTGATAAATTCTGATATCAGCGAAGAATTCTATATAAACAGGGCTGATTCGGCTTATGCCGGGTCAGCCCTGTTTTAACGTAACCGTCAAGCACTCTCCCATCCATAAATAAAACCTTTCCATAGCGTCCTTGGGAAGTTGCTAAATCGAATTACCCACACTTTCAATTATATATTCTATTTATATATGTGAAAGGAGTGGTCAACTATGTCCAAAGAAAAGGTCATTGAAGCAGTGCTGCTGTCGCTGTCATTAGCTTATGAAGTCACAAAGGCTATTGCAGATTTCAAAAGCAGCAGCGAAGAAAAGTCTGACGAAAACACCTCGGACGATGTTTCGGAAGACAGTTCTTAATATGAAACCGGCAGGGTTTCCCGTTTTGGGAAATCCTGTCGGTTTGTTTTTGCAACGAAAATCAAAGAGGAGATGAAACAATGGCAAAGATAGTAGTAAACACAGAAAATTTGTCCTACGAAGAATGGCTTGAATACCGCAAAACAGGAATCGGCGGTTCCGATGCTTCTGTTGTTTGTGGCATCAACAAGTACAAATCACCCGTTGAGCTGTTGTGGATGGAGAAAACAGGTCAGCTGCCTTATCAAGAAGCGGGTGAAGCTGCATATTGGGGGACTCAGCTTGAACCGATGGTAAGAACTGAGTTTACCAAGCGAATAGGAATTGAAGTACAGCTTGTCAAGCAGCTGCTTCAAAGCGAAGAATATCCATTCATGCAGGCAAATCTTGACGGTATATGCGAACACCCCGATCTCGGCACTTGCATATTTGAAGCAAAGACAGCTTCTGCTTACAAGGCGAGCGAATGGGAAAACTCTATCCCCGCCGAATATATGCTGCAAATTCAGCACTATATGGCGGTGACGGGCTACAAGGGAACTTACATTGCCGTGCTTATCGGTGGTAACACATTCAAATGGAAATTCATCGAGCGTGATGATGAAATGATAGCTATGCTTATCAGCCTTGAATCGGATTTCTGGGAGCATATCAAAAGCAATACTCCCCCAGCCCTTGACGGCTCGGACGCATCGGCAAAGTTTCTTTCGGGCAGATTTCCAGAAAGCGTATCGGGGACACAAATCGTTCTCCCCGATAACGCCGAAAC
Source organism: uncultured Ruminococcus sp. (assembly GCA_945877315.1). Classification (GTDB taxonomy): domain Bacteria; phylum Bacillota; class Clostridia; order Oscillospirales; family Ruminococcaceae; genus UMGS1889. Next base: position 3,730 of record CAMCRP010000005.1, read on the forward strand.
TCTGTTAAAAGAATATGATGCCGCCTGCGAACAGCTGTCCGAAGTCACCGAACGAAAGCAGAAAGCCGAAAATCTGTTGAAGGATATGCTTGGAGATAACGAGATTGGCACATCGGGAAACCGAGTAATATCCTGGAAAAGTATCTCTCAGGAACGCCTTGACACCAAAGCTTTGAAAGCAAATTATCCCGAGCTTTTCAAGGAATATGCAAACAGAATTTCATTCCGAAAATTCTCAGTTAAGACGGTATAACTATGAACATGGAACAGCTTAAAAGTCGTTTGAACAGCAAAGTTGAATCTATAACTCACGAAAGGAAAATTGAAGCTATGAACGAAAACACTTTAATTGCAGATCAGGGATATATCGCCCTGAAGGACAACACCATTGACATCATTAAGCAGAATCTTAAAAATCAGCCGCTGTCGTTTCAGCTGTTTGATACGGTTAAGGCACCTTCGGGCGGGTCTACCGTATTTACTGTCCCGGGCATATCGGGAGATGAGATTGAAAAGTCTATCACGGGAATAATTCTCGATTATGCAACACCGAGGGCATATTGGGAAACTGCCGATCCCGTGGAAGGAACTCCTCCGACCTGTTACAGCACAAACAGCATTGTTTCAACCGATGGAAAAGCTTGCAGCAACTGTCCCTTCAACACCTTTGGCTCCCGCAACGGGGACAGCTTGGCTAAGGCTTGTAAGGAATCCGTATCGTTGTTTATGCTGCGTCCCGGGAATATTATGCCGATAATCGTGCGTATTCCTGTGTCAAGCAAGGTGATTTTCCAGAGGTATCTTACAAGGCTTATCGGAAAGATGCTTCCGCTGTCGGGAGTGGTTACAAAGATTACTCTGGAAAAGACTACCAACAAGGCGGGACAGCCTAATTCTGTTTACAGCTTTGAGGCGGTTGACGTGCTTTCGCCTGAGGAGGCTGCCAGGGCTAAGGCGTTTGGTGATGGTTTTATGGAGGTGATGGATTCGGGGGAGAGTAAGGCTGCTGGGTGAGTGGGGTTGCTGTAATCTCTTTATAATGGAATCAGCTACAGTAAGGAAAGCCGCCTTACTGTAACTGATTTTTTATTTGTGCTTTTATTTTATTCTCCATCCATAGTTCCAGCCATTATATTCTACTATGAAGTCACCAATAGCCTGATCGTTTCTTTGAAAATTTTGACAGTCGTCCCTATTTATAGCTACCGTAGCATTAAAGTTTAAACAAAAACCTATATCTTCAAGTCCAAGCTCTTTAAAGTGTGAACAAAAGTAGCATTTCTTAAACTTTGGATCTGATATAATCTCCTCCCATTCTTTGTTTATGTATGAAAAAACAGCATCCATGTCCATTGTAGAATTATTTTGTAGTGTAGCTTCCTCAATATTAGCTGCTTTGCTGGCAGTAATATCAGCGCTTTTGTTCATTCTTTTCTCAAAAATCTCATTAAACAGATTATTGTCCCCAAAAGTAAGGGTATTATCATCATCATTCCAAGAATATTTGACATTAGCAAAATGAGATTCGGCCTCATGAATGAGATTGAAAATAGGACTAATCTTTGATAAATATCTATTTTTCCCACGTCGACCATGCGTTAAGTTTGCGTAAATGCTTGTCGCATATTCTTTTTCCTTAATATCATTTTTTTCATTGAATATCATATAGAGCAAAATTCCTACCATTAATTCGGCAAAAACATACTTTCCATTTTCCCTATAAATATACTTCTTAAATAACTCAAAGGATTTTTGATTGTTACGGATACTCTCGTCAACAGCAATGATGTGGAGTAATGACAACATAAGAATCCTTTTGTCCTCAAACTCATTTTCCCAAAAAATTGCAAATCTTTCCGTATAGACTGTAAATTTTTCCTCAGTTATTTCGCCTACAAAATCAGAAGAAATCTTAAAATTGCCTTTTCCTGTCAGTATTCTTGAAATTTTCGACTTGTCACCTTTGTTTAATAATTTTCTCTCGTTATTTTTATCATCATCGTTCCCCAGCAGTAACTGATTTTCGCACTCTGATAACTTTTTTGCGACACAAGCAACGTATCTGCTGACAAGAGCTTCTTGAGTAATACCTGTTCCTTTCCTGTAAATGTTTGCAAAATGCATCATAATATGGGCTACAACGGCAAAGTATAATGAGTCAAAGTTTATTATGTCCAAGCGTTTTTGTGAATTCACATTACCCATAATCGGTTCACATCCTTTTTCATTTATAATGATATTATGAATAGCGTCAGTTAAATTTTTATTTTCATCAACGCTAGCTCATGCTATATATTAAGTTTGTACTACAAAATATACTATTTACAAGTCAGAGCAACTTTGTTTATAGTTCGGTATAATACTATTTACAAATCTGAATGGCAATTGCAAATTCAACTTGCAATTGCCATCTATTTACATTTTTTAACCTTTGTGTTATCCTTACCTTAAGGTCAAAGGTAATCCGAACAAAGGACAAATACGAATACGCCCGCTGCAGCATCAGCAAAGGTGTACACCTACCTTAAGTATACCGTATTTCGTATAAAATGTCAAGGGTTGGGTTAACCCTTAATATAAATTATAAGGAGGCATAAAAATGTCCAAGAAGGAAAAATATAGTGGCTGGGATAACGACTACGAAGATGAACTTGATCAATATCAGGAGACCATGAAGAAATATCCAAAAGTTATGCCCGAAATCAGCGGAACCCCAGGTGTGTTTTTGGGTCAACATCCGTTCCACGAACCATATGTGTATTATGGTATGCCGCAGGGAAGCGAAGGCCACATGGCTATTATCGGCGGCAGCGGAACGGGCAAGTCATCAGGCATAGTCAAGCCTACGCTCAAGACCTGGACTGCTCCGCTTCTGGCTACCGATATTAAAGGAGAGCTGTCCGATTTTTATAAAGAGCTGTATCGGGACGGGCTTGTTAAGCGTCCATATCTGATTTTCGACCCTATGCAGGTCAATACTCCTTGCTATGACCCGTTTCAGTGGCTTATGGACGACAGTCAAGACAACCTTTCCGGAAATATCGGAGAGTTGAGTTTTGCAATAGCTCCGAAAGTACACGATGACCAAAACAAGTTCTGGTATGAATCTGAGAGGAATTTCCTTTCTGCGGCTCTGTTATACTATTATAATAGGGGACTGAGTTTCAGCCAGACAATGTGTGAGATCGCATCTAAGACGTTGTCTGAGCATTGCAAGAGGATAGTCAATAGCTCAGATGTGGAGAGCAAGGTTTTTCTGGGTGAGATGGTCAACCTAAAGAAGGAACAATTGGCGGCTATTGACAGAGGTGTACGAAATAAGATAGTTGTGCTGGCAACCGATAAACGTATTGCACACGCATTCAGAGGAGTGCGGGAGGGAGCTAACTGTTTTTCATGGAACGACCTGGAGCAGTATAACATATTCCTGCGGATCCCTGAAACACAAATAGAGCAGTGGGGGCCTGTCATAAGGCTTATGTACGTCCAGCTTATTCGACATCTTGAGCGTCGCCCGGATAAATACAGTGTAACCGGGGCAAACACTTCGCCAATACTGCTGCTGATGGACGAGTTTGCGAGGTTCGGTAAGGTGCAGGCACTTGCAAATGCCACATCTACGCTTAGAAGCAAGAATGTCAATATCTGTATGGTAATGCAGAGTTTTGCTCAGCTTGATAAGAATTACGGTGCTGATGACAGACGGATTATTATGGACAATTGCAGCTACATATCGATTCTCGGTGCAAATGACCCTGGGACTCAGGAGGAACTGTCAAAGCTTATAGGTCAGAAAAAGGTGACGCAGACAAGCAAGAGCGAATTATTTGACGAGTATGAGGATACCACAGGATACAGCGTCCAAAAAAGTGAAGTCTATGAACCGATAATATTACCTGCCGACCTTGCACGTCTTGATGATGTTATTATCCTTTCAAAGTATGGGGTTCAAAGAGCTTACAAATTTAAGGGACATGACATTTCGGAGCAGCTGTATCAGTCGAGTTTCCGTGATAAGAGTATCTCAGGGCTGGATAATTTGCCTGAAAATGACATTGCAAACGAATCAAGCAAGCCGGAGCAATCCGAAAAACTAAATAACGAGGTGGTCAAAATGAAAGCTTTTATTGAAAGAGTAAGTGAAGCAGACATCAAAATTAAAAACTATGAGCAAAAGGCTGAGTATGACGCCATGGAAAAACAAGAAGCTATAAAGAAGGCAGAATTGAACCGATTTTGTGCCATTGGTGAGCTTGTTGTAAAGCATTTTCCGGGACTTAACAGCCTTGACTCCGGGAAAACCAAAGCAGAGAAAGCACGCAACTTTCAGCCGTTAGATGTTTTTCTAAAAGTATTGGCTTCCAAACCCGAATTGGTTCGGGAGATAGCAGAGAGGGTCCAATTCAAAGAATTGATGTAGAAAACCAAGTCAGGCATCACCAACATGTAACCTACACATTGGAATATTATCAAGAAGGAGAATTACAATTATGGCAAACTTTCATCTTGAAGTAAAAAATATCGGAAGGCGTAAGCACAAGTCCCTGGCAAAGATTGTGAACTATATCACAGGACAAAGTATCTATGATTCCCGCAACAAGCGAACCTATATCGTCGAAAGAACGGACGTGATCTATCGGGGAAATTTCCTCCCCGATAATGCTCCGGACGAATTTGCTGATATTCAGACGCTTTGCACAAAGATCGATGAGGCAGAAAAGCGAGCCGATGCTCGTACTGCTCGGGAATATATCGGATCGCTGCCTAATGAATTGATTACAACATTGTGGAAATAGTCTTGGAATTTGTTTCAAGGAACTACTGATAAAAAAGGGAACAGCTTGAAGAGTTTCTGAACAAATCTTTCTCGATATAACCTTGAAAAGTGACCTCAGCTATGATATAATAAATATGCCCAGCAATTTTGAAAGGAATTTTTGATTATGATAAATATTATGTTCGTCTGCCACGGCAATATCTGCCGTTCGCCTATGGCAGAATTTGTTATGCGGGACATGCTGAAAAGGGAGGGCATATGCGGGGTGAATGTTGCCTCCGCCGCAACCAGCTATGAGGAGATAGGAAACCCCGTTCATCGGGGGACAAAGCGTATTCTTTCGGAGATGGGCATTTCCTGTGCGGGAAAAACTGCCGTTCATCTGGAGCGTTCGGATTACGGAAAATATGACCTGATTATCGGAATGGACAGTGCAAATATCCGAAATATCCTACGCATTTTTAACGGCGACCCCGAGGAAAAGGTGAAAAAGCTGCTTGAATTTGCGGGGATCAACCGTGACGTTGCTGACCCTTGGTACACGGGGGATTTTGAAACCACAAGGCTGGACGTGGAAACGGGCTGCACCGCACTTTTGTCATACATAAAAAAGGAGCTGTTATAAATGAAAAATGCAATTTTATTTGATCTGGACGGTACTCTCTGGGATTCGGGAGAAACCGTTATTGCCGCTTGGAATGATGTTCTCATAAGCCTGGGAATGGAGAAATACACCAAGACCGTTGACGATATGCACTCCTACATGGGAAAAACTCTCCCTGCAATTGCCGAGATGATAATGCCCGATATTCCCGAAAAAAGGCGTATGGAGATACTGAACGCCTGTTGTGAGGAGGAGCAAAAGCGTCTTGCGGTCACGGGAGGGAAGCTTTATCCCCGGCTGGAGGAAACTCTGCAAAGGCTGTCCGAGAACTATTTTCTCGGCATAATCAGCAACTGTCAGTGCGGCTATATCGAAACATTTCTTGATGCGCACAACATGGCAAAATATTTTTCCGACACCGAATGTAACGGCGGTACGGGGCTTTCAAAGGGCGAAAATATCCGCCTTGTCATTGAACGAAACGGCATTGACAGAGCGGTTTATGTGGGCGATACGCTGATGGATATGCAGGCTGCCGATCAAGCGGGAGTGCCGTTTATCCACGCTGCATACGGCTTTGGAAAGCCTGACAGGGAAACGGAAAGTATTAGCGAAATAGGTGAAATAATTGCTGTCGCAGAAAAGATTCTTTCAAAAAAGTGAAAATTTGGTGAAACCTCTTGACAAATCAAGTTATACGATGTATAATATGAATTGTAAAAACATATTAGACGACCAACAATGGGAGGTAATATTATGTCAGTTGAAAAAATGAGCGAATCCGCAGTTATCAATATGCTTAATTCCTGTTACCGCAGTGCGCTGGACGGTGTGGCGGGAACCTCGTCGGCAAGGGCTTTTGCAGATGAATATCTTGCTAAGGAAAACGGCAATGTTATGGCTGCCGCAAAGCGTCTTATCAGCATGCAGAAAACTCTCTGCGCAGGCACAGGCTTTCTGACAGGCGTAGGCGGACTTATTACCGCTGCCGTGGCAGTACCTGCCGATGTAGCGGGAACTGTGTTTATGCAGCTGAGAATGATATGCGCTTTGGCGTATATGGGCGGCTACGATCCCGAGGACGATAATGTTCGTGCGCTGGCTTATGCGTGTCTGGCGGGCGTTCCCGTGGACAGCTATATAAGCGGTACAGACATTTCCGCAATTCCTATGGACGTTGCCCGTGAGATAAACAGGGAGGCAGTGTTCAGACTTATGGCAAAGACAGGCACAAGGGGTGCTGCTGCTATTTTCAGAATGGCTCCTGTTATCGGCGGTGCTATCGGTGCTGTTCTTGACCTTTCCATTGCGGGAAATGTTGCGGACAATACTGTTAAGGTTTTCCTTAAAAACAAATAACTTGCCACCTCAATTCTTTCCAATACAGAAAAGCTGCCGCAAGGTCACTTGAACCAAGCGGCAGCTTTGTTTTTGTAGGTATAGGCGGGAAATTTAAATTACCATGTACGTGAATTCATCTTCTTAAATTCGCCAACGGTAGAAACGTGAGCGTTCAGACCGCCGTCAACGGTAACTACCTGACCTGTGAAATATTCACTTTCGTCAGATGCCAGATATACGCACATATTTGCAATATCGGCAGGTGCGCCGTAACGGTTGACCATAATGTTGTTGAGGAATATATCCTTGAGTGCCTGGGGAACGTAAGCTTCGTTTTCGGGAGTAACGATAAGTCCCGGGCGAACGCAATTGCAGCGGATATTGTCCTTGCCGCACTGCAGAGCGGTGGACTTTGTGAGCATATCAACTCCCGCCTTTGCACAAGCATAAGCGGTAGAGCCAAGGTCGCCGCCGCAGGAAGCCATAGAGCCGATATTGATGATAGAACCGCCGCCGTTTTCCTTCAGATAGGGAAGAGCGCACTTGATAGCATAGAATGTACCTCTGATATCGCTCTGGAAAATGCCGTCCCACATTTCAAGAGTAAGCTCGTCAACACGGCCGTCCTTCAAGGTAACGTTTGCGGCGTTGTTTACGAGAATGTCGAGCTTGCCGTACTTTTCAACTGTATCTGCAAGGAGAGCCTCGATGCTTTCGGTAGCGGTAATGTCCATGAAATGATAGAATGCTTCGCCGCCTGCTTCCTTAATGCTGTCAACTACTGCCTGACCCTTTGCTTCACGGCGTCCGCAGATAACAACCTTTGCACCCTCAGCTGCAAAAAGCTTTGCGATACCTACGCCGATACCGCTTGTTGAGCCTGTTACGATAGCAACCTTGCCTTTTAATCTGTCCATTTTAAAATCCTCCTTAAAATATGAATTTTGAGATTTCCGAAAAATGTTTCCCAGATAATTATACATTATAACACACTATTTCGGAAATTGCAAGAGGTTTTTTGTATTTTTTCACAATAAAGGAACGGATGGTACTGTTACTCGGCTGTAAGGCAAGGACTGCCGTCAAAGGCGGATATGAAAAGGGTAATGTCAGCGGAATTTGTTTTGTAGGTCACTCGGTAGCAAAGCTGATTTTGGGTTTTCTCAGAATCTGAAAAATCATAAAAACACATAGGCGTTATTTCGGGAGATGAAATGTCAAGAACCTCTGCTTTTTGCTCGGCTGTCAGAAGCTTCTCTGCCGCCGCTGCCGCATTTTCTGGGGACAGCATACCGTCGGTAATTTCAAGGGTGCAGTAAGCGGTTTGGTCGGTTTCGTCGTTCTCCACACGGTAGGTTTTTGAGATACGATAAGTTCCGTTATACAGCACAGTATGGGAGATAGTATATGATCTCGTAAATTGCCGCTCCTGCCATTTGTCACCTAGATAAATGCTCTCAGCGGTAAATACATTGGGAACAAAATTATCGGGAACAGGCTGAACGGGAAATACAGGTACATATTCGCCGTTTTCCAGACGCTCTATGGTGTACGGATTGCCTGTCATTACAGATGTTCCGTCAATGCTTTCTGATGTAATTGTCAGCTTGTTTGATTGCTTGTCGTATTCGGCGGAAACTGACATTTTTGCATCAACGGTTTCTTTTTCGGTATTGCTGTCGGTGATCGGCAGGTCGGTAGTTGGGCTGTCTTGAATAATTGTTTCGGGTTTGCTTTCGATAATCGGCACATTTGTTGACGGACTGTCATGGGGAGCAGTTTCAAAATTGCTGTCGGTTATATGCACATCGTTTGCGGGGTTGTCTTTGGTAACATTTTTGGATTTACCATCTGTAAGCAGAACGGCAGCTGCGATTATTATAAGCAAAACTGCCATACACACGGCAATGACCGTTGGCTTCTTCCAATTAAGAACGCCCTTTATTCGGGACTTTACGCTGTTTTCGCCGAATGAGATGACCTGTCCGCCGCTGAGATGATTCTGCTTCATGGAAATGTTCAGAAGTGCCGAAGCGTAATCCTTGCGGACGTCCTCGGAGAAGCTTTCAACAGCCGATTCATCGCAGGAAAGCTCCATATCCCGCTCCATCAGCTTGAAGGAAAGCCATAGAATGGGATTGAACCAATGCACGGTCAGGGCGGCAAATGCAAGGGGCTTTATAATGTGGTCTTTTCGGTGTATATGCGCCTGTTCATGGGCTAAAATGAAGGGCATATCCTCCACGGAAATGTCCTCGGGAAGGTAAATTTTCGGCTTGATGATACCGAAAACAAAGGGCGTTTCAATGTCGCTGCATATCATAACATTATCCTGAAGCGGACGGGCATTTGACAGCCGTTTTCTCAGCCAAATTATGCACACGGCGGTGTAAACGGCTATTCCGACTATCCCAGCAAGCCAGATAATTGTTCCCGCAAAAAGCATTATCTGTACGGGATTTGCTGAATTTTCGGGGACTGCTTCGGGCAGGGGAACGGTGATATTTTCGGGGGCGGAGGGCAGCGGAAAACCTGTGTCAATAACGGGGCTTTGGTCGTATTCCACGCTTTGGCTTATGTAGCTTTCTGCCTTCGGTTTTATCAGGTTGAAAAGGCTGAACGTCGTTTCCACGGAAAATGGGCATATCATACGGATAAACGGAATTATCCACAGGAAATAGGAAAATTTTGCGGGCAGCTTTTTCAAAAAAAGCCTTATGAGCATGACAAAAATGCAGATGTAAGCGGCGGTTATGCTCATGTTAAGCACTATTCGGAAAATTTCGGTCATTTCAGTTTTCCTCCGTTCTGCTGTCGATAAGGCGTTTTAGCTCCTCAGCCTCCTCCTTGGTCAGCCGTTCCTTGCTGAGAAATGCGGTGAGGAACATGGATAGTGAACCGTTAAAGCCCTTTTTCAGAGCCTTTTCCGACTGTTCCGAAAGCTGCTCCTCCCGTCCAACAAGTGAACGGACAACGGAGTTTTCATTGACTGCCGCAGACTTTTCCGACGCACGTTTAAGCAGGGTGTAAACGGTGGATTTTTTCCAGCCGTACCGTTCACCCGCCAGCCTGACAAGCTCCCCCGACTTTATGGGTTCGTTCTCCCAAATGATTTCCATAAGGCTCAGTTCGCTTTGATTTAGTTTCATAATATCCTCTCCTTTTGGTCTACGATTGTAAACTTGTTAAGTTAAGTCTACCACAATAGACCGCATTTGTCAAGAGGATTTTCAAATTTTATTCGGAAAGCTTCACGGAAATATTCAGCTCCGTTCTGTCGGCGATAATTCCCGGCTCACCCGTGCAAAGGGGCTGCCAGGCATCTGTTTTGTCAATAAGGTCGGTGCAGTATTTTCTCAGGGCGTTTTCTGCGGATAGTTTTAAAACCTCGTCTTTGGGAACATCACTGCCCGATTTGCCGCATTTTTCGTCGGTTTTCAGCATTGCGGTCAGGTCAACACGGCAGACAGATTTTCCGTCCTCGGCGGTAAATTCAAACCTCGGCTCTGCCTTTGTGACGGTAAGTGCGCCGTATCCGCAGGAGGTAGAAATGTCCGCAAGCATTCCGTCAGCGTTTCCCGAAAGGAGCATATAGCCCGCATTTTCATCACGGTCGGTGACTACCTTTCCGCCGCCGGGGGTTATGAAGGCGGTTTTCAGAAAGAAAACGTCATTGTTTTCATATTCGGCAAAGGGCAAAGCAAAAAATCCTCCGCTGTCCTTTCGGGAAATTTCTGCAAGTGTCAGTGACTTAATAAGCCCCTGACGCTCCGCATAATTTATCTGCTTTTCGGGGTCGTCGGAAACTTGTCTTGCAGCGTCCCCACCATTGAATGCACAGACCGCCTTGCATGAGGGCGGAACGCCGTATTCCGAAGTCAGCAGACGGACAAGACCGCTGTCAGGGACAACGCTTTTTCCCGCAATAAACAGCTGTGTGTGTCCCGTGAAAAGTGTGGTTCCGTCGGGGAGCGAAAGCTCGGCGTTTCGGAGTGCTTCGGCGATAGTCTTGCCCGTCCCCGAAATGCTTTGCTTGCCGTTTTTGCCTTCTGTCAACAGGGTCATAAGAATGTTGTCCCCCGAACGATCCATTGCCATTACGGTGACAAATGCCCGCTCGTTTATCTCAATGGATTCCATGCAGCCAGACAGCAAAATTGCCCCTGTCAGCATTGTTATCATAAGCAGCCTTTTCATCGGGAAGCCTCCTTTTTTCGCCTGTTCAGCAGGATAATTATCAGCGGTATGACCGTAAACAGAAGTATTATCGGCACACCCGAACAAAGGTATTTTGCATAACCGTCCGCAAATGTCAGCAGTATGCAGAGAACCGCCGAAACGGGGAAGGAGAGCAGCACATTTTTGTCCCTTACATCAAATATCCCGCAGATAAGCTCAGACGCAATTAACAGGTAAAACGCCGCCGAAATTATCCCCGAAATGATGAGTATTGCCATAAAAACAGCGTCCGTTCTGCCGAACAAAACATCGTCCGCAAAGGCGGAAAGGGACATAAACGGATAGTCTGTGATATAGGCAAACCGTCCCCCGATTGCACCAACGGCAAATATTATTCCGCAGGTAACTAACAGTTTCACGGCAATGAAAGTGTAAAACGGTTTTCGGATATTTTCTTTTGAATATCCCGCAAGGAAACCGGCGGCAACTATCTCTCCGCCCCTTGACAAATCCTTGTAGACCGCTTTAGGCAGCTGTCCCGAATAGACAAAGCTCCTGTCCATAAAAACGGACATGTCTGCTTTCCCCACAGACGGCAATATCAGGGCGATAGTTATAATGAACAACACCGTCAGCATCACCGCAGAGGAACGGGCAAGCCCCTCTATCCCAAGAAAGGCGCAGTAGCCGCAGAGTACAGCAAGCGTTATGCAAACACCGATCTTTCCCGCATTCCGATAGAACTGTTTTTCCAGAAATCCGAAGCTTTCAAGTATAACATTTGCCGAAATTGCAAGGAAAAATATGCAGTACAGAATACGGCAGACAATTCCCCAAAAGCCCCGTTTCAAGCCGTTTTCGGGACTCAACAGCATTACAAGTGGGATAGCGATCATCGCTTGAATGAGCGCAGAAACCGCTGCTGCCGCCAGCTGCACCTTGAACCCGATATTCTCATCGGGAGGCATTGTCATCAGGCTGAACATACTGCAAATAAGCAGCAGGCAAACCGTCTGCGCACCGCTTATCCTGCCCCCGAAGAAGCTGTTACTGTTCATCGAAATGACCATTCCTTCCATAGTTTGAGCCTGTCATATTCCCGATATCGGCGTGACCTTTTTCAAGAGTTTTGAATCCCAGACGGACAAAAACGTCCCGCATTGATTTCAGCGTAAAGGGAGAAAGGGGCGCAGTTACGGGGATACCGCAGCTTTCTATTGAGCAGATATTTACAAGAACAACTGCCGCAAGAGCGGACACGCCGAAAAATCCCCAAAAGCCCCCGACAATAACGCATATAAACCGCAGCAGCGTAACAGGTTGATTTAAATTTGGGACAACAAAGGACGCTGTTACCGCCAACGCAACAGCCACAAGCAAGGGGTTTGAGATAAGTCCTCCGCTTACGGCTGCGTCCCCGATAATTAGCCCGCCCACAATGCTTACCGCACCGCCCACATTTTGCGGCAGACGCAGCCCCGCTTCTCTTACGACTTCGTATATCAGCATGACGATTATTGCTTCTGCCATAAGAGGCAAGGGTGCGTCCTTTTCCGCATCGGCAAGCTTTAGCATAAGACCGTAGCGGAACATTTCGGGGTGGAATGTGGCGGCTGCAACGTATATCCCCGGGAGAAATATCGCAAGGAGAAATGCGGCAAATTTTATTATCCGAATAAACGCCGCATAATACGGGCGCATATTGTAATCGTCCATTGTCTGGAAATTTTCGATAAACAGGTAGGGGACGATTATTGCGTAAGGCGTTCCGTCGATCATTATCCCCACTCTGCCCTCCAGAAGCTTTCCGCAGAATGAGTCGGGGCGTTCGGTGACGGACACTCCCGAAAACAGCGAAAGCTTTGAATTATCCAGAAAAGGCTCTATATATCCGCTGCCGAGAATGGTTTCCAGCTTTATGCTTTTCAGCCGTTTTTTGATGCTTTCAACCGTTTCTTTAGGGACACGGTCAGCCATATAGCAGACGATAACATCGGTGTTTGAGCAGTCGCTTATGGGGAACAGTTCAAATCTCAGCAGGGGAGATTTCATTCGGCGGCGGACAAGGGACATATTTGTTCTGACGACTTCAACAAAGCCTTCGTGCGCCCCTTTTACGTTACCTTCGCCGTTAGGCTCGTCAATCCCACGGACGGCATAGCCCTGAACACCGAAGGCACAGGCTTCTGCAACTCCGTCAATAAGCAGTATGGCAAACCCGCTCATGGCACGGCGTATCAGGTCGCCGTAATCCTCGGAAAATCCTCGGTCGATGGTCATAAGCATATGGTTTTTGACGTGGCTGAGAAGTGCTTCGGGGGCATGGTCTTGTCCGATGTCAATATTCATGAGCGGGTGGAGGATAAGCTCGGTTATGGTGGAGGTGGATATCATTCCTTCATAGCAGATAAGGTTGCATTTTACGCCGTTTATGATAATGGGATTTTCCAGCAAATCGGAGCTTTTGCCTGTAATTCTGCGTATGTTTTCAAGGTTTTTTTCAAGGCTTTTTTCCAGCGGAACACCTTTGAAATCCAGCATATCGGGTTTTGTCATAAATTTGCGCTGCCTTTCTCGGAAAATTTTCAAAATCCTCTTTTCTTTGGGGGATTTATGTAGTATAATGATATAGTTGGAGGTGAATGCTTTGGCTGACAAAAATGAAGAAAATCTTCACGAGGGACATCGCGCCAGACTGAAAAAACGGTTTCTCGAAAACGGCTTCGAGGGCTTTGAAATACACCAGATACTGGAGTTTTTTCTGTTCTATTCCTGTCCGAGAAAGGACACAAATGAGCTTGCACACAGGCTCTTGAACAGATTCGGAAATCTCCCCGGAGTGTTTTCGGCGGATATGAAGGCACTGACATCTGTTGACGGTGTTTCAGAGCATACGGCGACACTTTTGCGTGCCATACCGCAGCTGATGAAATGTTACAGCACCGAAACCATGAAGGAACGCAGCTTTGACAACTGCTTCAAGCTGATGGAGCTTTTCGAACATTCCTTTGACGGGACTGTTCGTGAGGAATTTCGTGTTGCCTGCTTTGACAGCAAGCTGCGTCTTGTGGCAAACGGGCTTATTTCCGTGGGGACACCCTCTGCATCTGCCGTTAATATGCGCAGAATTGCGGAATTTATTCTGTCAAATAATTCCGATATGGTTGCATTCGCCCACAATCACCCGAAAGGCTCTTCAACTCCGTCAAAGGCTGATGTCAGCGCAACAAGAGCTATTTGCGGGACGCTTTCCAGTATGGGCATCACGGTCATGGATCATATTGTAGTAGGCGAGGACGGCGTTCGGTCAATGCGGCAGTCGGGCGTTCTCGGGGTATTCGATTAAGCATACCTAAACACGTCACTAACGTACAGAAAATGTTGATATAATTCACGGTTTCCAAGTATAAAGGAGAGATTATGGATAAATTTCAGCTTGTATCACCATATCAGCCTGCGGGAGATCAGCCCGAGGCAATTGAACGCCTTGTTGAGGGACTTAATTCGGGAATGAAGGAGCAGACTCTTCTGGGCGTTACGGGTTCGGGTAAGACGTTCACAATGGCGAATGTTATTGCGAAGATGAATCGTCCAACCCTTATACTTGCCCACAATAAAATTCTTGCGGCACAGCTTTGTTCCGAGTTCAAGGAGTTTTTCCCGAATAACTGCGTTGAATATTTCGTGTCCTATTACGATTACTATCAGCCCGAGGCGTACATTCCTCAGACCGACAGCTACATTGAAAAGGATTCTGCCATTAACGATGAAATAGACAAACTTCGTCACTCTGCTACCTTTGCGCTTTCCGAGCGGCGGGACGTTATTATCGTTGCCAGCGTGTCCTGCATTTACTCATTGGGAAGTCCAGAGGAATACCGAGGAAATATGATATCCCTCCGAAAGGGAATGGAAAAGTCCCGTGAACAGCTGCTTGCGGAGCTTGTTATGATACAGTATGAGCGAAACGATGTGAATTTTATCAGAAACAAGTTCCGTGTTCGGGGAGATGTGGTGGAGATTTTCCCCGCAGGAAATACGGACACGGCACTTCGCATAGAATTTTTCGGAGATGAAATTGACAGGATAACCGAGTTTCAGGCGCTTACGGGAAATGTGGTCTGTCAGCTGTCCCATGCAGTTATATATCCCGCTTCGCACTACGTTGTTTCCAGAGATACTATGCGGGACGCTATCGAGGACATCGAACGGGAGCTTGAAGAGCGTGTGAAATATTTCACCGACAAGGGTATGCTTATTGAGGCACAGCGCATCAAGCAGCGCACATTATACGATATTGAAATGCTTGAAGAAATAGGATTTTGCAAGGGTATCGAGAACTATTCCCGAGTGCTTTCAAGACGTGCCCCGGGAAGTACGCCCTACACACTGCTTGACCATTTCCCCGAGGACTGGCTGCTGTTTGTGGACGAGAGCCACGTTTCTCTGCCGCAGGTTCGGGGAATGTACGCAGGCGACAGGGGAAGAAAGCAGGTGCTTGTGGATTACGGCTTCCGTCTGCCGTCGGCGTTTGATAACCGTCCGCTGAATTTTGACGAGTTTTACGGACATATAAATCAGGCGATCTTCGTTTCCGCAACGCCCGGAGATATTGAGAAGGAAAAGTCTGCACAGATAGTTGAGCAGGTGATTCGTCCCACGGGACTAGTTGACCCCGAAATAATCGTTAAGCCCGTTGAAGGACAGATCGAGGATCTGCTTTCGGAGATAAATGTAAGAGCGGCAAAGGACGAGCGTGTTCTTGTCACCACCCTTACCAAGAAGATGGCGGAGGATCTCACCGATTATCTCGGAAAAATGGGCGTCCGTGTGCGGTATATGCACCACGATATCGACACTATCGAGCGTATGGAAATTATCCGTGATCTGCGTTTGGGAGAGTTTGATGTGCTGGTGGGAATCAACCTGCTTAGAGAGGGTCTTGACCTGCCGGAGGTTTCACTGGTGGCTATCCTTGATGCGGATAAGGAGGGCTTTCTGCGTTCGGCATCGTCCCTTATACAGACCATAGGACGTGCGGCGAGAAACTCCGAGGGCAAGGTAATTATGTATGCCGACAGCGTTACAAAGTCAATGGAATACGCAATCACCGAAACGGAACGCCGCAGAAAGCTGCAGCTTGAATTTAACGAAAAGCACGGCATTGTCCCGAAAACTATCCGCAAGGATATCAGAGATGTTTTGGAGATCTCCACAAAGGAGACCGTTACCAAGGAAACGGACGGAAAGAAGCTGTCCAAGAAGGAAAAGCTGGAGCTTATCGAAAAGCTGAAAAAGGAAATGAAGGAGGCCTCAAAGATGCTTGAATTTGAGCATGCAGCGTTCCTCCGTGACAAGATAAAGGAGCTTTCCCAGTGAAAAAATTTGTCATAAATAAAAACGATGCGGGACAGAGGGTGGACAAGTTCATCGTAAAGGCTGCTCCAAATCTCCCGAAAAGTCTTATGTACAAGGCTATCCGCAACAAGGACATAAAGCTGAACCGTAAGCGGTGCGAAATTTCCGACAGGCTTTGCGAGGGCGATGTTTTGGAGCTGTATTTAAAGGACGAGTTTTTTGCGACCGTTCCCGATGAACAGGATTTTCTCAAGGTTTCGGCAGATATTGATGTGGTCTATGAGGACGAAAACATTCTGCTTGTGAACAAAAAGCAGGGCTTAGTGGTTCACGAGGACGATGAAAACACCCGTGACACGCTGATAAACCGCATAAAACGCTATCTTTATGAGAAAGGCGAGTACCGTCCCGAGGAGGAAAATTCCTTCGTTCCGTCCCTTTGCAACCGCATTGACAGGAACACCAGCGGTATTGTCATAGCGGCAAAAAATGCGGAATCACTGCGTATCCTGAATGAGAAGATTCGGGAACGTGAGCTGGAAAAACGGTACCTTTGCATAACCGTTGGCGCACCGCCGAAAAAGCATGATACTGTCACCGTTTATATGAAAAAGGACAGTGCCGAAAATATGGTAAGAGTGTCCCCGAAGCCCGAAAAAGGGTATCTTACGGCTGTTACCGAATATACTGTTCTGGAGAAAAGAGGGGAGCTTTCGCTTGTGGAGGTGCTGCTTCACACGGGGCGGACACATCAGATAAGGGCACAGTTTTCCTATCTGGGCTGCCCGCTTCTGGGGGACGGCAAGTACGGCATAAACTCCGTAAACAGGGAATATAAATTGAAAACACAGGCACTATGCTCCTATAAGCTGAAATTTGCTTTTAAGACTGACGGCGGTGTTCTAAACTATCTTGACGGAAGGGAGTTTTCCGTAAAAAACGTGTGGTTTGCTGATGAATTATTCGGGAAAGACAGAAAATCGTCATTTTCGCAAAAAAAAGCTTGATTATAGGAGAGCTTTGTGGTATAATAAAACTAATACGGACATTCCGATAATTATTAGCTGGAGGTATATCTTATGGTTGGCGACCTGCATTGTCATACGAAGCTGTCCGATGGTTCTCTCGGTATAGAGGATATTATCGTTCAGGCTAAACGCACGGGAATTGATTTCATCTCAATTACCGACCACGATACACTCGCTTCCGTTTCAAGAGCCGCAGTTCTCGGCGAAAGATACGGCGTGCGTATGATACCGGGTGTGGAGCTATCAGCCTGGGACAAGACGAGAAACCGTAAGGTACATATTCTCTGCTACGCTCCCCAGAAGCCCGACAGACTTGAAGGACTTTGTATCAAATGCTGCGAAATAAGAAAGCAGTGCGCAAAGGAAATGGTTGAAAAGGTAATGAAGCTTTACCCCATCACCCCCGAAAGCGTTATGAAATACGCCACGGGAAGCAAGAGTATCTTCAAGCAGCATATTCTTCATGCCCTCATTGATTACGGCTATACTACCGAATTTTACGGCGAGCTTAACGACGAGCTTTTCAATCTGGAAACAGGTACCTGCCTTGTGGAAAGAGAATATCCCGATGTTAATTTTGTCCTTGATCTTATCCACTCCTCACGGGGAATTGCAGTTCTGGCTCACCCTGCATTTTACGATTCCTTTGACCTGATGGACGAGCTGGCTGAAAAGGGTAAGCTGGACGGTGTTGAGGCTTACCATTACACCACCGATGATGCGGCTAAGAAGAAAATTCTGGAAACTGCCGAGAAGTATAACCTTATCGTAACAGGCGGCTCAGATTTCCACGGACTGTACAATGCGCAGCCCACTCATATCGGAAGTCATACCACCGATAAGGAAAATCTTGACAGGATATACAAGCTTATCAAGCAGAATAAAAACAGTCTGCAATCTTAATTATGAAAGGAAAAAACTATATGACTATAAATTTCACTCCCAGAGGAGTTTGTTCAAGACTTATTACAATTACCGTTGAAAACGGCGTTGTGGAGGACGTTAAGTTCACAGGCGGCTGCAACGGCAACACTCAGGGCATTTCCATGCTCGTCAAGGGAATGAGAGTTGAGGACGTTATCCAGCGTCTTGACAATATCGACTGCGGCGGACGAGGCACATCATGTCCCGACCAGCTGGCAAAGGCACTCAAAACAATTCAGTGAAAAAACGGACAATGCCGAACATTTTCATAGGCATCTGTGAAGTGCTTCTTGCTGCGTTGGCTTTGCTGTTTTTTGCACCTGTCATAACGGGAAGGATCATCAATATCGGGAATGTTTCGGGCTTTGCGGCGTCTGTGCTGCTGCTTTGCTGTCTTATTTTCCGAAGCCCTTTGACGGAATTTGTGAAGAATTTGCGGGGCAGTACGGCGGGGCGGATAGCTGTCAATGCGGTATTGGCAATTGCAGCGGCGACGGTGCTTCTGGCGGCTGTCATTTCGGGGTTTATGATAGCTTCTCTGAATATCAAGCCTGCGGAGGGAAGTACGGCTGTGGTGCTGGGCTGCAAGGTTCGGGGAGATTCTCCCAGCCTTATGTTGAAAAGGCGGCTTGATGCGGCTTATGATTTTCTTACCGAAAATCCCGAAAGCTTCTGCGTTGTTTCGGGCGGACAGGGCGATGACGAGGAGTACAGCGAGGCGTCCGTCATGAAAAGCTATCTTGTTTCTAAGGGCATTTCCGAGGACAGGATATTTATGGAGGACAGGTCTTCAAGCACCGAGGAAAACCTTGAATTCTCAAAAAAGATAATCGAAGAAAACGGACTGAACGGCAATATCACCATAATTACCGACGGCTATCATCAGCTTCGGGCAACACTTCACGCCAAAAGACTGGGCTTGACTTACGGCACATATTCGGCAAATACCGCCTTCTGGCTTCTGCCGACCTATTGGGTGAGGGAATGGTTCGGTATTGTGCATTTCTTCGTTTTCGGATAAAAATAAGATCGGGTGATGACAAAATGAAATCTCCAAAAATAACGGCTGCCGTGCTTGCGGCGGTCATGTCTGCGCAGCTTCTGGGCGGCTGCTCCGATAATAAGGTAAAGCTTGATCCCGCAAATCCTACGGTGGTTTCCATATGGCATTACTATAACGGCGCACAGAAGGAAGCTTTTGATGCGCTGATGGACGAGTTTAATGCTACCGTGGGAACTGAAATGGGAATTATCGTTCAGGGCACAAGTTACAGCGATGTGGGTGCTCTGGAGGACGCAGTAAAGTCTGCCGCAGAAGAGGGCGCCGAAAAGCTCCCGTCCATATTTGCAGCATACAGTGATATGGCATATACCATTGAAGAAAAGGGTATGCTGGCAGAGCTTGACAGCTATTTCACCAATGAGGAACTGTCCGAATATGTGGACGGATTTATTGCCGAGGGACGTTTCGGCGCAGACGGAAAGCTGATGATATTCCCCGTGGCGAAATCCACCGAGGTGTTTATCTTAAATAAGACCGATTGGGACAAATTTGCCGAAGCAACGGGCGCAGACCTTTCCGAGCTTGAAACCAAGGAAGGTCTTGTGCGTATCTCCAAGCGGTATTATGAGTGGACCGACAGCCTGACGCCGGACATTCCCGATGACGGAAAGGCATTCTACGGCAGGGACGCTATGGCAAATCTGCTGTCTGTGGGACTTATGCAGCTGGGCACGGAGATATTCGCCGCAGATAACGGAAATGTTACCATTAATGCCGATAAGGAAAATCTGCGCAAGATCTGGGACTGCTATTATGTTCCGTACATAAACGGCTGGTTCAGCTCCTACGGAAGATTTCGTTCCGACGATGTGAAAATAGGTCAGATATGTGCTCTTACAGGTTCGTCCTCGTCCGCAACATATTTCCCAAAGCAGGTTATGACCGATGAAGCAAGCTATCCCATTGAAGCACTGACGCTGCCTGTTCCCGAATTTGAGGGCGGAAAGCATTATGCCGTACAGCAGGGCGCGGGAATGGCTGTGGCAAAAAGTACACCTTCCTGCGAGTACGCTTCTGTAGAGTTCCTGAAATGGTCCACAGAGTCGGAAAGAAACCTGAAATTCGCCTGTCTGTCGGGTTATATGCCCGTTAAAAAGGCAGCAAATGAGGAAGATCTGCTGTCGAAGGCGGTCAAGGATATGGACGCTGCCGACACTATTCCTGTTGAAGCACTGAATGTCTGCTTTGATATTGCTGCCAAGAATGAAATGTACACATATAAGGCGTTTAGCGGTGCGGGGGAGGCAAGAAATGTTCTTAATTACAGCCTTTCCGACAAGGCGGCTGCCGACTGTGAAAAGGTAAATCAGATGGTGGCGGAGGGCATGTCCCGTGCGGAGGCTGCCGCAACTCTTGATACCGATGAAAACTTTGAGGAATGGTATAACGGTTTCTGCGCTGCGCTGAATGAAGCCTGCGGGAAATGAAGTTTTTTATGATATTTACAAAGCCGAGCAAAATGACTGCATCGGCTTTGTGTTTTTTGTAGGGCATTTCTGATAAATGACTGCTATTCATTTTAGACGAGAAATGTATATTTTCTATAATCATTGTACGGTTTGAACGTTTTTAACTGTGAGAATTGTTCAAAACGCTGAATTTTATGTTATTTAGGTAAAAAGTCATAAAAATCGTTGAATTTTTCGTGCGTATCTGCTATAATAATTTAGCAAAATGACAGATTGAAGCTCCCGGGTTTCCGATTTTTTTCAAATTTTTTTCTCTAGGGTATTGACAAATGTATACTTGTGTGGTATACTTAAATCAGAACCAAGGGATAATCTTGGAAATATCATATTTTCGGGACTTTGCAAGCTGCCGGACGGCCACAAGCTGTCCGCCGAACGTTTGACATACCCTGTCAGGCGTAAAAAATAAATTGCAGGAAACCAAACAGGTTTCTTGAAAGGAGTAGAAATATGACAAAGGAATTTTTTGAACAGTGGGAGGGCTTCACACCCGGTAAGTGGAGCGACGGTGAGATCAATGTAAGAGATTTCATTCAGAGAAACTACACTCCCTATGACGGAGATGAGAGCTTCCTCGCAGGTCCTACCGACGCTACCAAGAAGCTGTGGGATGAAGTTATGGAGCTCGCTAAGAAGGAAAGAGAAGCAGGCGGCGTTCTCGATATGGACACTAAGGTCGTTTCCTCTCTCGTTTCTCACGGCGCAGGCTACATAGACCAGCCCCTTGAAAAGATTGTCGGACTTCAGACAGATAAGCCCTTTAAGAGAGCTTTAATGCCCTACGGCGGTCTGAGAATGGCTGAAAAGGCTTGCTCCGACAACGGATATAAGGTTGACCCCGAAATCAGCCACATTTTCACAGAATACAGAAAAACACATAACGCAGGCGTTTTTGACTGCTATACCCCCGAAATGAGAGCTTGCAGAACCAATCACATCATCACCGGTCTTCCCGATGCTTACGGAAGAGGACGTATCATCGGCGACTACAGAAGAGTTGCTCTTTACGGTGTTGACAAGCTTATCGAAGACAAGGAAGATCAGAAGGCGTTCTACACATGTCCTATGACTGAGGAGAAGATCCGCGCAAGAGAAGAGATCGCCGAGCAGATCAGAGCTCTCCAGAATCTGAAGAAGATGGCTGAGATCTACGGCTGTGATATCTCCAAGCCCGCTACAACCGCTAGAGAAGCAGTTCAGGCTGTATACTTCGGTTACCTGGGTGCTGTTAAGGACCAGAACGGTGCTGCTATGTCCCTCGGACGTACCTCCACATTCCTTGACATCTACTTTGAGAGAGATTTCAAGCTGGGCAGAATTACCGAAGTTGAAGCTCAGGAGATCATCGACCATTTCATCATGAAGCTTCGTCTTGTTCGTTTCGCAAGAACTCCCGAGTACAATGCACTGTTCTCCGGTGACCCCCAGTGGGTAACAGAGTCCCTCGGCGGTATCGGCATCGACGGCAGACACATGGTAACAAAGAACAGCTTCCGTTACCTGCATACTATCGAAAACCTCGGCACATCTCCCGAGCCTAACCTGACAGTTCTCTGGTCTCCCAGACTGCCCGCAGGTTGGAAGAAGTACTGTGCTAAGATCTCCATCATTTCCTCTTCTATCCAGTACGAGAATGATGAAGTTATGAGAGTTACTCACGGCGACGACTACGCTATCGCTTGCTGCGTATCATCTATGAGAGTCGGCAAGGAAATGCAGTTCTTCGGCGCAAGAGCTAACCTGGCTAAGTGCCTGCTGTATGCTATCAACGGCGGTGTTGATGAGATCAGCGGTGTACAGGTAGGCGCAAAGTACCGTCCTATCACCTCCGAGTACCTCGATTACGATGAGGTAATGGAGAGATACGATGATATGATGACATGGCTCGCAGAAATTTATGTAAACACTTTGAATATCATTCACTATATGCACGACAAGTACTGCTACGAGAGCCTCCAGATGGCTCTTCACGACAGAGAGGTAAAGAGATACTTCGCTACAGGTATCGCAGGCCTTTCTGTTGTTGCAGACTCCCTCTCCGCTATTAAGTACGCTAAGGTTAAGGTAGTTCGTAAGGACATCGAGATCAAGAACAAGAAGGGCGAGGTAGTTTCCGTTGCTAAGAACGTTGCTGTTGACTACATTACAGAGGGCGATTTCCCGAAGTACGGCAACAACGACGACAGAGTTGACGAGATCGCAGTTGATATCGTTAAGAGATTCATGCAAAAGGTTCGTCAGCAGCAGTGCTACAGACACGGCGTTCCTACTACATCTATCCTTACTATCACTTCCAACGTTGTTTACGGTAAGAATACCGGTTCTACTCCCGACGGACGTAAGCTCGGTGTGCCTCTGGCTCCCGGTGCTAACCCCATGCACGGACGTGATACTCACGGTGCTTCCGCTTCGCTTTCCTCCGTTTCCAAGCTTCCTTTCACAGAGGCTCAGGACGGTATCTCCAATACCTTCTCCATTATCCCCGATGCTCTCGGTAAGGACGACAAGGTATTCATGGGCGATCTGGACATTGAATCTCTCGCTAAGTAAAAGCTGCGGCTTGACCGCATAAACCATTACTTCCTGCGGTATCTGCCGCAGGAGGTAATACAAAGTCCGAAGTAATTCGGCAATTTTAGAAGGAGGATATTATTATGGCAAATGTTAATACACAGCAGGTAGATAACCTGGTTGCTCTTCTCGATGGCTATTCCGCAAAGGGCGGTCATCACCTCAACGTAAACGTGTTCACTAAGGATACTCTTCTGGACGCTCAGAAGCACCCCGAGAACTATCCTCAGCTGACTATCCGTGTTTCCGGTTATGCTGTAAACTTCATTAAGCTGACCAAGGAACAGCAGGATGACGTTATCTCCAGAACATTCCACAATGCTCTGTAATTTATGAGTAAGAAACAGTTAATATCATTTCTGTCTGACTCAGTTTTAGCCGGACTGATGATCGGTGTCGGGGGAGTGGTTAGCCTCTCCTCCGACAACCGATACATCGGTGCGGTTCTCTTTTCGTTGGGAATTTTGACAATAATTCACTTCAAGTTCGGACTTTATACGGGTAAGGTTGGGAATATTGCAAGAAACGGTGTCAAATTTATTCCCGAGGTGGCTGTCACGCTTCTCGGAAACGGCATAGGTACCTTCCTTGCGGCAGTTCTTATCCGACTGACAAGAATTGCACCGCCGCTTGTTGAAAAGGCGCAGGCAACGGTTCAGACGAAAACCTCGGACAGCATTGTAAGTATGTTCATTCTCGGAATTTTCTGCGGTATGCTTATGTTCATTGCCGTGGACGGTTACCGCAAATGCAAGGAAAATTCCGATTCTACGGCTGGCTTTATGATAGTTGCGTTCCCTGTTATCGTGTTTATTATCAGCGGCTTCAACCATTGTATTGCCGATATGTTTTACATATTCTTAGCAGGGGAGTACACTCTTTCCGCTTTGGGATATTTTGTAACGGTCGTCCTCGGAAATGCCGTGGGCGGTATGCTTATCCCTACATTTAAAAAGGTTTCGGAGAATAAGCTTTGATGAAACAAAACGGATATGCTGAATTTTTCTCAGCATATCCGTTTTTTTATTTATTTGCCTTCAAGGAAATATGTCGCTTCCATATCCGCAACGCTCAACGCAAAGGCAAGGGGGAACATTTCAAAGGCTTTTCCCACATTATTTGGTTCCTCATTTCCCGAAAATCCCATATGATATCGTATGGCAAAGGCTTCTTCACGAGTGAGCCGCATATATCCCGAAATGATATAGACCGACTTTTCACCGTGGCCGTAGGGGAGCCTGTCGTCAATGGTGTAGTAGGGAACCTTTTCCCAGACACCTTGCTCATTTTTGGAATTTCGGTAATCCGTCTTATAGAAATTTACCTTGCAGATGTCGTGGAGAAGGGCTGTCAGCGCAACACTTTCCGCCGACGGGTTAAGCTTATATGTATTCTTTACACGCTCTCTTTCAACATAGTCCGCAAGACAGTGGTAAACATTCAGACTATGCTCCAGCAAGCCGCCCTCATATGCCCCGTGATAGCGGGTGCTTGCAGGTGCTGTGAAGAAGTCGCTCTTTGACGAGGTAAGGTATTCAAGCAGCTTATCGGCTCCTTCACGGGTGATGTTTTTCTGATAGATCTCAATAAATTCGTCTTTTAAGCTCATATTAATTCCTCCATTCGATCACATCATAGTATGACATTATACGCAGCTGCTTTTCAATTGACTGTGCAGGTGTCAGATTTGGAAAATTGGATTTGTCCAGAAGTATCATGGTTTCACCGCCGAACATATCGAACCAGTTGTCGCTGAATATAGCATCTGTTTTGTCAAAATCAAGGAAAACTCCCTTTGCAAACCCCTCGGACTTGATTGTAATTTTGAACTTGCTGCCTATTTCAGTCACATTGAAGGACAGCTTCGGGTCGGTAAATGAAAAGTGCTTCGGCTGAACGAACATATAAGTTCCGCCCGCAACAATGGCTTGCTTTTCCAGAACCGAATATTGCAGGACACATTCATGGCGGTTGAAATTCTTCCGGATAGGGTCGTTTGAGGAGAGAATTACAAAATCCTTGGCAAAATGGTCGTGCAGCTTAACAGGGGTGCTGCCTTCCAGAAGAATTTCGCCTGTATTTTTCCTCAGACGCCATTTCAGTTCACCGTTGAGAATATCGTTTCTCTCGCTTGAAATGTTTACCGTAAGACAGTCGGGATTTGAGTCGTCCACAGAAGCAATAACGGGAGCATAAAACTTCCTTGCGTAATAGTGAAGTGCCTTCCATCTGCCGAAATAGTCAATGCTGGACCAGGAAATAACGGGGTTTGAGTCGTTCACCTGCCAGTAGAGGGAACCCATGCATAGCCCACGTTTTCTGCGCATATTTTCCACGTTAAGGCGGACGGCATCTGCCTGCACCAGCTGGCTGAGATACACAAGATGTTCGAATTTGTAGGGATAGTTCATCATCTGCGCAAGATAGTACATCAGCTTTTCCGTGCCCTGAGTGCATTTCTGATGCGCTTCCATAACGGGACACATCAGGTCGAAATCCTTTTCCTCTGCAAAGCTTCGGATAGTTTTCATTGACGGAAGGGACTCAAAGCCGTATTCCGAGCAGAATCTGAATGTATATTTTTTGTAATCCTCAAAGGGCTTAAGACCATGCCAAACGTCCCAATAGTGGGAATCGCCCTTGTTGATGTTGCTTGCGTCCTTGTAGCCGCCGCCGGAAGACGGTGAGGACGGCCAGTAGAAGGAGGCGGGATCGTACTCGTTTAACAGCTGGGGCAGAAGCAGTTCAAACTGAACCAGATATTCACGCTTGCGCTGTTCGTCCACAGGGATACCCCAGCCCACAATGGCGGATTCTATCTCATTGTTTCCGCACCAAAGGGCAAGGGAGGGGTGATTTCGCAGCCGCTTGATATTGTCAATGGCTTCCAGCTTGACATTGTCGTAGAAATCGCCGTTCAGACGGTAAACTGCACAGGCAAACATAAAATCCTGCCATACGAGAATTCCCAGACGGTCGCAGCAGTCGTAAAAGCTTCTGTCGGGGTAAAATCCGCCGCCCCAGACACGAATGCAGTTATAGTTTGCGGCGGCGCAGTGTTTAAGAAGCCGCTCCGTCCTTTCGGGGGTGATGCGGTTAAGTATCTGATCCTCGGGGATATAGTTTGCGCCCATGGCAAATATCTTTTCGCCGTTTACAATAAAGCAGAATTCCTCTCCGTCAGTGCCGTCATTGTCCTTTGCACGGCTGACGGTAACGGTGCGCAATCCAACGGTATCGTTCTTTTCATCGAGAATATTACCGTTTGCGTCCCTGAGAATGATATGAAGGGCGTAGAGATTCTGCTCGCCGTAACCTCTCACATTCCATAGCATGGGATTTTTCACTTCGGCAACCACTACCGATTTTCCGCTTGAACAATCTGCGGAGGAAAACTCGGTGACCGTTCCGTCGGGTGCGGTAAGTGAAGCGGTAACGGTCAGGGGGATATTGCTGTCTGCAATGTTTATTTCTGCGGTTAGGTCGCAGGTCACGGATTTTTTGTTGTGCCGCTGACGGAAATAGAAGCTGTCAATGGCGGCGGTTTTTATGCCTGTAAGCTCAACGTCCCGCCAGATACCCATATCGGGTAGCTTGGGACCCCAGTCCCAGCCGAACATATAGTGCGCTTTCCTAATATGCGGAAATCCCTGAACGGTTGAATCCACGCCCCAAAGGTGCTTCTCGGCTTCTTTTTCTTCGATGTATTTCAGAGGAGATTCAATTTCTATGCGAATAAAGTTGGGAGAGTCGGTCTTGAGATACGGGGTTATGTCAAAGCGATAGGAACGGTGCATATTGTCGGTTTTTCCCAGCAGACAGCTGTTGAAATAAACCGAAGCGACAGTATCAATGCCGTGAAATGTCAGCAGTATCTTATCCGCATCTAGCATAGCCTTGTCGGCATTGAAGGTCTTTTCAAATACGCAGGAGGTTCCCGAAAGTGCTGTTGCCCATTCCTCGTTAAGTCCCTTGTAAGGGTCGTCTATCTTCTTGTTGTCGATAAGCAGAGAATACATGGAGCAGGGGACATCTGCGGTAAAGATTCCGTCAAAGCCGTCAATGGTAACATTCCATTTGCTGTTCAGATTTTGGGTAAACATACAAGCTTAGCTCCTTTCCGCTTTTACGCCGTTTGAGATCTGCTTTTCAATGGGTATCCATTTGCACATTGCCTTATCAAATAACGCCATATCAATAGGCTTTGCGATGTAATCGTTCATACCAGATGCTATAAGCTCGTCGCTGGCACCCTTTTCGGTGGTGGCTGTCAGGGCGATGATAGGCACCTGCTTTGCGCTGCTGCTTCTGAGGGCTCTTATGTGCTTTACGGTTTCCGTTCCGTTCATATCAGGCATAAGCTGATCCATAAAGATAAGGTCGAACTGCTGACCTGCACGCATGAGCCGAAGTGCTTTTTCACCGCTTTCCGCAGACACCGAACGAATGCCGTAGCATTTGAGGATAGCCTCAACCAACTTTCTGTTGGAGGCTGTGTCGTCAACAATGAGCACTCTTGCTTCGGGGGCGGTAAAGCTGTTGATAAGGGCATTTTTCTCCTGAACGGTTTCCGAAAGCCCGTTGACAATGTCGCAGAAGGAGAAGAGTGTCAGGGGTTTTCTTATGCGCTCAACGCCCGCAAAAGCTATATCGGAGTGATCCTGGATACTGAGCATCTGCACGATCTTTGCCTTTTTGAAGGACGGCAGCTCGCTTATCCCCGCAGAACGGGCATATTTGCAGTCAAACAGGAGAATATTTTCGGGAACGTCCTCCACGATCTTGTCAACGGAGGAAATATCGTCCAGCACGAAATATTCCATATTAAGGGATTCAAACATATTGCACGCAGAAAGTCGGCAGACAAAATTCGGTTCGATAATGTAAACACGGCATGCAGGCAGACTTCCGATGTTTGATATTATTTCTTCGGACACCACCTGCTGCACCACAGATGCCGTAAAGGTTGAGCCGACGCCGTAAACGCTTTCCACGGTAATATCGCCGCCCATAAGCACAGCCAGACGCCTTGCAATGGCAAGTCCCAGACCTGCACCATCGCCCGACTGCCCGGGAATATTGTCAACACGGAAAAATTCGGTAAACAGCTTAGGAATGTCGTCCGCCTTTATCCCGATGCCCGTGTCCTCCACAGAAACGGTAAGCAGCACCTTGTCAGCCGAAACCTGTTCGCTGCCCACAGTCATGGTGACCATACCGTGATTGGTGTATTTTACTGCATTTGACAGGATATTCCCGACGATTTTTTCCAGCTTGTGCAGGTCGCCCGAAAGGGAGGCGGGAATGTCAGGGCTGACATTTACGATAAATGCAATATCCTTGTTTTTGAAGGACGCACTTATTTCGCTGATGGTTTCTTCCACAAATTTTCTGACAGAGTAGGTCTGGCAAATGACCTCGTCGCCGCCTGCTTCGACACGGGAAAAGTCCAGAACATCGTCAATAATGGTAAGCAGCTGTTCGGCTGCCTCCTTGATATTTTCGGTGTATTCTATACACTCGTCACTCAAATTGTTGTGCCTTAGCAGGTCATTCATACCGCATATGGTGTTAAGAGGAAGCCGCATTTCGTAGCTGAGTCCTGCGATAAATTCGCCCTTTGCTTTTGCTGCCTTCTCGGCTTCATTTTTCTTCAGCTCCAGAAGCTGCAGCAGATCCTCGTGGCTCTGTGCCTTTTCGGCAGCACGTCTGTCTGCTCTTTTACGGAAAAATGCAATAAATGCGAAGGTCATGCTGATCATTACCAGGTAAACAACGGTAAGAAGCTGTGACGAATCAAGCGTTCCTTCCATGGCGGCATTTGCAAGAAATATGACAAATGCTGCTCCGATATTTGTCAGGCATACGGGGATAACTCCTAATCCCGCAGCCACTGCAATATCGCCTATCAGGAGGATGGCTGTATTTTCCGATTTGCAGGAAAATATGTATACAGAGATCATTGCCAGCATAAAAATGTCAGATATCCACGCCTTGCTTTTTCGCGAAAGCGGTTTGATAAAGGCGACGGACGCCGACAGTCCGCCAAAAATTGCGGTAAGAGCAGTAACGGTCACGCTTCCCGTTTCCTTTGCCGCCGAGACCGCTGTGAAAATGGTAAGAACTAAGATTATCCAGCCGCCGATACGCACTGCGAGTCCGTCTGAACGGTTGTTTTTGTTGAGATTTTTCATTTAGTTTCCTCCTTGTCGGTACCGTCAAGAGTAACACCTGCGGGTACGACAAAATTCAGCTTCTTACGTTCAAGTGAGGCGTTAATTTCGGTAAATTCTACCGCTTCTCCGTCGAGATTGGCGATAATAGGCTTTCGGTCAGCACGTCTTATATGGATCTCAGAACCGTCGGTGACGATTGCCTTGTCGCCAATACTTTCAAGGTCGCCGTTCCTAAATGGTTTCAGCGAGCGGAGGACATTAAGGCGCCCCGCAGCCTTGAAAAGCATTATTTCCAACCTTCCGTCATTGGGACGGGCATAGGGAAGCGGGTACATATTGCTTCCGAAGCATTTTCCGTTGGCGAAATGAAGAACAACGTATCTTCCGTCATACCGCCTTCCGTCAACGGTTATCTCGTATTCGGCGGAGGTATCGGTGAGGATAGTTATAACGGGCATCAGCTTGTAGGGCAGGTTTCGGTTTATCATAGACAGGTCCTGAAAGAAGGAAAATGTCCGAAAGCAGCTTTCAAAGCCGATGGTGAGGGAATTTGCCGCCCTGTATTCGCCGTTTATCCTTATAACATCAAGTGGTACCGTGCTGCCGCCTATAAGCTTTTTGAGATCTCTGAAATCAGCGTAAGAGCTCATTCCGAAGCATTTGATAAGGTCGTTCGTAAGACCTGTGGGACAGCAGGCTATCTCTCTTCCCGAAAGCTCGGGAATACCGGAAATTGTGCGCTGGAGCGTTCCCGAGCCGCCGCATGCGTAAAATCTCAGGGGTTCGTCCGAGAATATGGAGCATATCTTGTCTGCCAAAATGCTTTCGTGTCCCTGATATTCCGAGTCAAATGCCAGATAATCGAAGCCCGAATCGGTTTTCAGCTCTTCAAGGGTTCGGCGTATCTTACGGGAAAGCTGACCGTTTCCCGCCTGTGGATTTATAATAAAAACGTGTTTCACAAGTCACGATCCTTTAAATCAGTTTATTATATCATTATACAGTATTTGGCGGAAAATTTCAATAATATTTTATTAATTTCACTATGGCGGACGGGGATTTTTACTGAATTTTCAGCGGAAAAAATTATTAGGCTGAACGTGCCAATATATGAGGAAAATTTACCCTAAATAATATTTGGGAAACAAAAAGGTAACATTATGTCAATGCTGATATGGTATAATTAAAAGAATATTTACGAAGAAAATCCCATAACATTGAAAGGAAGCGGTTTCTTTGGCATTTGTGGAGCTGAAAGATGTGTATAAAAGATATAAGATGGGTGAGGTGACCATAACCGCTTCGGACGGTGTGAGCTTTACCGCCGAAAAGGGCGAGTTTGTCATCATTGTGGGTGCAAGCGGTGCAGGAAAGACCACCATGCTCAATATGCTGGGCGGTATGGACACCTGCGACGAGGGGCAGATAATCGTTGACGGTCAGGATGTAGCAAAGCTGACCTCAAAGGAGCTTACCACCTATCGCCGCTATGACATTGGATTTGTTTTCCAGTTTTACAATCTTGTGCAGAACCTGACTGCCAAGGAAAATGTGGAGCTTGCATCTCAGATAAGTAAAAACGCTCTCGATCCCGAGGAAGTGCTGAAAGCCGTCGGTCTGGGGGACAGAATGGACAATTTCCCCGCACAGCTTTCGGGCGGCGAGCAGCAGAGAGTTGCCATTGCAAGGGCGTTGGCGAAATCTCCGAAGCTGCTCCTCTGCGACGAGCCCACGGGTGCGCTTGACTATGCAACGGGCAAGGTAATTCTCAAGCTTTTGCAGGACACATGCCGTGAAAAGGGTATGACGGTAATCGTTATCACCCATAATCAGGCGCTTACGCCCATGGCTGACCGTGTTATCAAGATGAAAAGCGCAAAGGCTTATGAAATTTCCGTGAACGAAAATCCCGTTCCCGTTGAACAGATAGAATGGTAAAGGTGAGTTCCCTATGAAGAATAAGCTTGTTTTGAATACCTTTCGAAGCATAAAGACAACGTTCAGCCGATTTGCTGCCATAATGGCGATAATTGCCATCAGCTGCGGATTTTTTGCGGGTGTAAAGGTGTGCAGCTCCGACCTTCTTATCTCTGCGCAGGACTATTACGAGAAGCAGCAGCTGGCGGATTTCCGTCTGGTGTCAACACTGGGCTTTACCGAAGATGACCTTTCCGAGGTGAAAAAGCTGGACGGCGTTGAAGCGGCGGAGTATGGCTATTCTGCCGACCTTTTCATGATGCTGCCCGACGGAAAAAGCCTTACAGTCAAAACTATGTCCTTTGACAGCAGCCGATTTTCTTCGGGTGAAATGCTTAGTCTACCTTATTTTATTGAGGGACGTTTGCCCGAAAATGCGGGGGAATGTCTGGCGGATGCCTCCTTCCGTTCGGGTACGGAGATAAATATCGGGGACAAGATAGTCCTATCAGCGCCTGAAAATACGGAGTTTGGGGACATTATGAGCCGTTCTGAATACACCGTTGTGGGACGGGTCAAGTCACCTATGTACATATCCTTTGAGCGTGGTTCGACCAATATCGGAAACGGTTCGCTGAACGGTTTTCTGTACATTCCCGAGGAAAATTACACCTACGAATATTACACGGATATTTACCTTACGGGCAAAAAGCTTACGGGCGAAAAATTCTGGACGGATAAGTATGAAGAAGCCTCCGATAGCCTGAAATCGGAGCTTGAAGCCTTTGCCGAGGACAGGATCGCTGTCAGAGTTTCGGAGATAAAGGCGGAAGCACAGCCCGACCTTGACGATGCAAGAAAGAAGATAGACGACGGAAAGCGCGAATACAACGACGGCCTAAAGGAGCTGGAGAATACAAAATCGCCCTTTGAAGCGCTGTCAACGGCTTGCGATGGAATTGATGATATTCTGACAGAATTTTCAGATAAATATATCCCTACGCCGTCAAGAAACGTAAATCCTGTATTGCCCGAGGAACTGGACAGCTCCATGAAGGGGATAGGTGATGCGTTCAAGGCGTTCGGCGTGGACGCTCCTATTTACGAAATGCTGCTTTCCTATGTCACACAGGACCCTGCGGACGCTGTCCACAAGGAGGCGGCAAAGCAGACTATCATGGCATATCAAAGCTCGGTGCGGGAGCAGATAGCTCTTGCTCAGTCGGATATAACCGAGGCTTACAACAAGCTGTCCGACGCAAAGAACGATATTGATAAGGCGGAGAAGGAGCTTGCGGAAGCCATTGCCGACATTGATGAAATGACGAACAGTGCGGAATGGTACGTTTGGAATCGTGATGATGCGTTCCCGTATTTTGCCAATTTTGAGACCGACTGCGGACGTGTTGACGCTATTGCCAACGTTTTCCCCATATTCTTTGTGCTGGTGGCGGCTCTTGTCTGCTTTAACACTATGACAAGAATGGTGGAGGAGCAGCGCACTCAGACGGGTACTATGAAAGCCCTCGGTTACAGCAGAAAGTCCATTGCGGCTCAGTATCTTATCTATGCTTTTTCCGCAAGCATTATGGGCGGATTTATCGGTATTGCCATATGCTTGAAGGTTTTTCCTGTGATAATATATAAGGCATACAGTTCTATGTATCTTTTACCGTATTTGCTGACGCCCTTTCGATGGGATTACACGGCTGCGTGTATTCTGGCGGCGGTTCTCTGTACGGGAACAGCTTCTATGCTTTCCTGTTATTCAGAGCTTATTTCCGTGCCTGCTCAGCTTATGCGTCCCAGACCGCCTAAGGAGGGCAAAAGAGTATTTCTGGAGAAGGTCGGCTTTATCTGGAAACGCCTGAAATTCACACAAAAGGTAACTGTGCGAAATCTTTCCCGATACAAAAGCCGTGTGCTTATGACGGTTATGGGTGTGGCGGGCTGTACTGCTTTGCTGCTGGCGGGATTTACGCTGAAATATTCCATTTCCGCCATAGTTGACAGGCAGTACGGCGACCTGTTCTTGTATGATATGCTGACCGTTCTGGACGATGAAGCGGACGAGGAGGACAGGAAAGCCGTTCCCGAGCTGCTTGAAAATTCTCCCGACGTTTCGGCGTATATGTCCATTATGCAGGACACTACTGAGATCGACACAAAGGAAGGCGTGATGGAGGTCTACTATTTCGTCCCCTCTGATGAAAAGCGGCTGGGCGAGTTCATTACACTTCGCACTCGTGTGGGACGTGACCCCATAATCCTTGATGACAGCGGCGTTGTGATCAACGAAAAGCTGTCAAAGCAGCTGGGCGTTTCGGTGGGAGATGAGATTACTCTTGAAAATGCGTCCAAGGCTGTAAAAATTTCAGCAATTACGGAAAATTACACCTTCAACTATATTTATTTCACTCACGCTCTTTACAAATCCCTTTTTGGGGAGTATAATAACAATATGTTCATCATAAACACCGCCGACGGCTGTGACAGGGACAGGCTTTCCGCTGCTTTGCTGGAAAATGACAGTGTTCTCGGTTCAAGCTTTTCCGATGACGGAAGTCAGAAATTCAAGGACCTGGTGTCAAGCCTTAATCTGATTGTTCTTGCAATTATCGTGGCTGCGGGTGCGTTGGCGTTTGTGGTGCTTTTCAATCTTGCGAATATCAACATAAACGAGCGTATGAGGGAGCTTGCGACGCTAAAGGTGCTCGGCTTCTATGACGGTGAGCTGTCGGCGTATGTTTACAGGGAAAATACAGTATCTGCCGTTCTGGGAATTGCTTCGGGACTGTTTCTGGGCATTTTCCTGTCGAGGTTCGTTATAACAACCGCCGAGGTTGACGCTGTAATGTTCGCACCCGATATACCGCTGTACTGCTTTGTTTTTGCGGCTCTGCTGACGGCTGTATTTACGGTTTTCGTGAACCTGATACTGCATTTCCGTCTGAAAAAGATCGACATGGCGGCTTCGCTAAAGGCTATTGAATAATATTGGGGAGGATTTCAAATGATTTTCAAGGACATTGACCGTTTGGTTTCTTACGGTCTGAAAACGGGACTTATTGAGGAAGAAGACAGAATTTATACGGTAAACCGTCTATTAGAGCTTCTGGGTTTGGAGGATTACGAGCCTACGGGGACAGAAGCGGAGGTTTCCGAGCTGGAGGACATTCTGAAAAATCTGCTGGACTATGCCTGTGAAAAGGGCATTGTCCCCGAAAACAGCGTGGTTTACAGAGATTTGTTCGACACGAAGCTTATGAGCGTTTTTATCTCAAGGCCCTCCGATGTCACAAGAAAATTCTTTGATATTTACGAAAAATCGCCTATTGAGGCAACGGACTATTACTACAAGCTCAGCTGCGACAGCGACTATATCCGCCGCTACCGCATTGCAAGGGATATGAAGTGGAAATCCGCTACCGAGTACGGCGAGTTGGATATTACAATCAATCTGTCCAAGCCCGAAAAGGATCCGAAGGCAATTGCCGCTGCGAAAAATGCCAAGCAGACAGGCTATCCCAAGTGCCTGCTGTGTGCGGAAAATGTAGGTTACAGCGGACGCATCAATCACCCCGCAAGGCAGAATCACCGCATTATTCCTCTAACCATAAACGGCGAGCCCTGGGCAATGCAGTATTCGCCTTACGTTTACTACAACGAGCACTGTATTCTGCTGAACACAAAGCACGTTCCCATGAAGATCGATAAGGCGGCGTTCTGCAAGCTGTTTGACTTTGTGAAGCTGTTCCCGCACTATTTTATCGGCTCAAATGCGGATCTGCCAATTGTTGGCGGTTCCATACTTGCACACGAGCATTTCCAGGGCGGACATTACACCTTTGCCATGGCGAAGGCACCTGTTGAAAGAACATATACCGTCAAGGGATTCGAGGACGTTGAGGTCGGCAGAGTAAAATGGCCTATGTCGGTAATTCGTCTGTCGGGAACCGTTTCCGATAGACTTGTTGAGCTGGCGGACAGAATACTTACCAAATGGCGGGCATATTCCGATGAAGCTGTGGGAATTTTTGCCGAAACGGACGGCGAGCCGCACAACACTATCACGCCCATTGCCCGAATGAACGGAGATAAATACGAGCTTGACCTTGTTCTCCGAAATAACCTTACCACCGAGGAGCACCCACTGGGCGTTTTCCACCCCCATGCAAAGCTGCATCACATAAAGAAGGAAAATATCGGACTTATTGAGGTAATGGGACTGGCTGTTCTTCCCGCACGTCTGAAATCGGAAATGGAGCTGCTTGCCGAAACACTTATTTCAAAGGGTGTGGACGCTGTACGCAGTGTTCCGGAACTTGAAAAGCACGCAGATTGGGCGGAAGAGTTTGTTTCCCGCCGTGATATAACCGCTGAAAATGTGAACGACGTTATCAAGGACGAGGTAGGCAAGGTTTTTGCACAGGTTCTGGAGGACGCCGGCGTTTACAAGCGCAATGACGAGGGTGCGGCAGCATTTGACAGATTTGTTGCTTCTATATGATAAAAGGAGGGCTCAGCTTTGCCGAAAACCATTTACGAGTCGGGCGAGGATTATCTGGAAACCATACTCATACTTGATGAACGCACAAAATATGTCCGTTCGGTAGATATTGCAGCGGAGCTGGGCTATTCAAAGCCAAGCGTTAGCCGTGCAGTGGGCATTTTGAAGGCAAACGGCTACATCACTGTTGAACCTGATGGGCAGATAAAGCTTACCAAATCGGGGCTAAAAAAGGCAAATGAGGTTTACAGCCGTCATAGGCTTATCAAGCAGTTTTTCGTCGAAATTCTCGGTGTAAATCAGGTCACAGCTGAGGAGGACGCCTGCAAGGTGGAGCATGTTATCAGTGAGGAAACCTATCAGCGGCTTAAAGCGTTTGTTGAACAGAATAATGAGCAATAAAAATCGTCCGCAGAACCGTAAAATGTTCTGCGGACGATATTTTTTTAATCAAACAAGTGTATTCAGACTCGAACCCGAGGTGTAAGCAGCTAACCACTGCTCAATTCCCGAAGCACTGTAGGTCTGATAGGTGGCTTTCGGAGTTTCGGAAAGTGTTCCTATCTGAGAAGCCTTTGCGGAAATTCTTTCTGTAAAGGAATTTGCTCCGTTGAAAAGGGCGTTAAGGAAAGGTGCTTCTGCGTTTTTCAAAGTTTCCTTGTTCAAAGAAAGGGTACCTTCCTTGGAATCAACGGTAATTCCTGCCTTTGCAAGGAGTTTTGAAGAATAAGCGGCAGTTCCTGTCATCAGGGAAACCTTTTCCTTAACAAGGCTGTTTGTGGACGATTTTCCCTGTGCGGCAACGGAATTGTAGCTGTTTACGAAATCGGCAACGGCTGATTCCAGCTTATCTCTGTCAACGGTGTAGGTACCGTCCTCATTTCTGGTAACGACGGAATTTGAAAGCGCATCTGCAGCTGCTTTAAGGCTGTCTGCGGAATTTTTCAGAGCGGTGTCGGGCTTGTATGTGTCGGAAACGGCAGTAGTGTTTTGGGTTTTCCACGACTTTGCAAGCTCTGCATACTGCGCCTTGAGGTCGGACTTATTTGCCTTGAATTCCTCATAGCGTTTTGCGATACTCTGCATATCGGACAGTCCCGATATTTTAGATGTATAGTAATTGCTGTAATTTAGCATTGAACTTATAGGTGAAATATACATAGGTAAACCTCCTTATGGCATAGTTTTCCTTTATACTTACATTATACCACCATTTTCGGAAATGTCAATAGTTTTTCAGTCAATCGCATACTTTTGTTTGTAGAATGCAGAAGCGTCCATAAAGCTCTGGTCCTTGCCCTGATGAATGTCCTGAATGTATTCGTGGCGGTTGATGGAATCCTTCTTGACGTTAATACCCATAACATATACGCCTGCGTTGGAGCAATGGTCGGAAATTCTTTCCAGATTTATCAGCATATCAAGGAAAACAATGCCCGCATCGACGTTGCAAAGACCTGTTTTAAGTCTGTCGATATGGCGTGTTTTAAGAGTTTCGTTGAGGTAGTCTATGACCTCTTCCAGAGGTTCGATACGCATTGCTATGGTCATATCCTTGCTGTCTGCCGCATTGACCGCCATTGTGATTATTTCCTCGACTGCATCGGAGATAACGGTAAATTCAGCAAGTGCCTTTTCGGAGAATTTCAGACCCTTTGCGTTCATTTCCTGTGCGCTTTCCACGAGATTTATGGCATAGTCGCCAATACGCTCGAACTCGGAAAGCAGGTGCAGGAGGGCTGTTACCATACGGCTTTCGTACTCGGTCAGCTCGCAGTCGGTCAGCTTGATGAGGTAGGCGTTCAGCTTGTCCTCGGCGGTGTCGATAATGTCTTCACGGGAGTGGATATTGTCAACGGTCTTCTGGTCAAAATCGGTGAACAGAGTGCGCATTTTCACGAAATTCTGCTTTGCCATACCGCCCATGGTTATAACGGTTTTCATAGCCTGCTGGATAGCAAGTGAGGGAGATTTCAGCAGACGGTCATCAAGAAACTGAATGCCCGCTTCTTCACCCGAAATGTCGTCATCGGAGGTTTTGCCGTCCTTAATGGTCTTGCAGGCGAGAAATTCAAGTACACGGTGGAAGGGGATAAACACCGCCGTTACCACAATGTTGAAAAGGGTGTGGAAGTTTGCGATGCCGCCCATGTCAATGGTATCGTCCCAGAAGGTAAAGCCGATAAGTCCCTGAATGGTGTAAACCACCACCAAAAACAGAATAGTTCCGATGATATTGAAGTAAAGGTGGACCATTGCAGTCCGCTTTGCGTTCTTATTTGCGCCGATGGAGGAAATAAGGGGAACTACGCAGGTACCGATATTCTGTCCCATAATTATGGGAAATGCGGAGGAGAAGTTCAGCACGCCTGTGGTGGAGATCGCCTGCAAAATTCCGACAGATGCAGAGGAGCTTTGCAGGATAGCCGTAACCACTGCACCCACAATTACGCCGAGAATGGGGTTTGACAAGGACGCAAACAGCGTTCTGAACGCAGGAAGCTCCGCAAGAGGGGACACCGATTCGGTCATGGAAAGCATTCCCGTGAACAGGATACCTACTCCGAGAAGTATCTCACCGGTGGTTTTTCCGTTGTCGCTGCGGGATACCATAAAGATGATTATACCAATTATTGAGATAAACGGTGCAAGCGTGGACGGGCTGAGCAGGTCAAGCAGGGAACCGACGCCTGTATTGTTTTCCAGATCGCCCAAACGCAGTATCTGACCCGTAATGGTCGTACCGATATTTGCGCCCATAATAACGCCGACAGCCGAGGAAAGCTTCAGAATTCCCGCATTTACCAAACCTACCACGATAACCGTTGTGGCACCCGAGCTTTGCACCGCTGCCGTAACAAATGCGCCTAAAAGTACGCTTTTGAAGATATTGTTTGTAAGACTTTCGAGTATTTTTTCCATTCTTCCGCTGGACAGCTTTTCAAGGCTGCTGCCAAGCATAGACATTCCATAAATGAAGAGAGCAATTCCGCCGAACATTCCGATGAAAATTTTCACTAGTTCGATGCCGGTCATTTCTTATCCCAACTTTCCTTTTTATCATAAAATTTAACCATACACGCTTATTATATCACGTTTACCCCTATAAAAAAACCATATTTTCTTAACATTAGAAGATAAGGTAAAAAATTTTTATTTCGGAAGAAATAATACAGATGTATTTGTAAAAATTCTGTAAATTATTTGGTGTATTCCAAAAAAATGGCCGTGTAAATGGTATTATTAATAAAACGATTGAGGAGATGAAGCAATGAAACGGGAAAATATTTCACTTTTGCTGTACACCTTTGCTCATTTTGCCGTAGACTTTGCTTGTGCAAATCTGATTTTTCGCATTAGCGGCAGTTTTTCCGATGCGGCTTTGCTGATGCTTAAATATAATTTCTGCGCATTTGCTGTCCAACTTCCTTTGGGCGTTATCCTCGATAAGCTGGGACGGAACGCTCTTGCGGCGGCGGCCGGCTGTCTGCTGACGGGGGCGGCTTATCTGTTCGGCAGTGTGCCTTTGGCTGCGGCGGTCGTATGCGGTCTGGGAAATGCGGCTTTTCATCTGGGCGGCGGGCTCGATGTGCTGAACGGCTCGAAAAAGGCGGCTCCTTCGGGCGCTTTCGTGTCGTCGGGAGCCATAGGTTTGTTCCTCGGGACACTCTGCGCAAAAAGCGGGGCGGCGGTGAGCTTGCCTGTGCTGTCCATACTTTGTCTGCTAGCGGTGGGGATAGTTCTTCTGAGAAAACGGCTTTACGGCGATGTTCGTTCGGAAAATGCGGAGTTTTCTCTTCCCGACAAAAGCGTATTTGCTTGGGGTGCGCTGGGACTGCTGTTTGCGGTGGTGCTTATGAGAAGCTTTGCGGGCTTTGGAATGGGCTTCACATGGAAAACCGGCTTTGGTGTGCTGATTGCGGTCATTAGTGCGGCTTTGGGTAAATTTTTCGGGGGATTTGCCTCGGACAGGCTGGGCAGCGGCGTGGCTTCGGCGGTATCTCTGGGAGCGGCGGCTTTGCTCTGCATTTTCGGGAACAATATTATCTGCGGTGCACTTGCAATACTGACATTTAATATGACAATGCCCATAACCCTGCGAAAAGCAGCGGACATTTGCGGCGGATGCAAGGGCTTTTCCTTCGGGCTTATGACCTTTGGACTGTTCTGCGGATTTATTCCCGTATATGCGGAAAATACGTTATCTCTGAGCCCTGTGATGCTTTGCGGAGCGTGCCTGATTTCTCTTGCATTGCTGCTGTTGGCGTTGTCATTTGAAAAGAGGGGGCGGTGGGGTCGAAACTGATACTTTCTATGGTCATATCTCTTTTGCTGACAATTGTTCTGGAGCTTTCGGCGGCTGCCGTTTTCGGACTTCGGGGAAGAAATCTATTGCTGACAATGATAGTCAATCTTCTGACAAATCCCATAGTTACAGCTTCTTTCTACATTTTATCGGGACTGACGCAGTTTTCCGAACCGCTAATAAAACTATTTCTTGAAATTTCCGCCGTTGTCGCCGAATGGCTTATTTACCGAAAATTCGGTGAAAATATCAAACGTCCGCTGCTATTGTCTATGGGACTAAACGGTTTTTCATTCTTTTCGGGAATGTTAATAAATTATCTTATTTAGGAGGAAATATTATGAAATTAAGAAAGCTTTTGCCCGCAATTACCGCCGCTTTGTTGGCTGTCACAATGACTGTCACTGCATCTGCCGATGTTATCTGGGAACCCTATGAGAGCGACTTTTATCAGAAGTATCAGGAGGACGCCGAGCATTTTTACAATGCAAGGCAGTTTGTGTCTGAGGTAGATGTGGATATTTACGATGAGCCGTATAAAAATGTTATTGACACAATTAAAGCGGGCACACCGCAGTATGTCAGCCTTGCATTGACCGATGATGACGGCGTGCGCTGGGGCTCGTTTGGCTATGCTAATGGCAGCCTGCACCGTGATGTGTGGATATGTCTTGACGGAATGTCGCTGGTTTACGACAGCACCGAATTTATCAAGGATCACGAGGGCGAATTTACGGCATATAACGGTGAGCTGTCGGGTGACTCTTTTGAGGGGAAAACTGTTTACAAATGGAAATATCCCGGCTCTTCCGAGGTCACTGCGGCTGATTATTTTCCCGAAGATTTCGAGAATTATTTTGATAGAGTGTATACCGACAAGCACGGCAGTTGGGGATATATCGGCTATATGATGGGTGAGCGTGATGTGTGGATATATTTGGACGACCCAACGAACCCCGCTCCCGAAAAGCTTGCTGATATTTTGTCACAGACGGAAATTGTTACACTTCCGCCCGAAAAGTCTGCTCCCGTATCGGAAGAAGCTGTGGACCATAATTCGGAAAATCCTACTGTTGAGGATAAGACTGCCGCTTATCTTCCCGCTGTGATACTGGCGGTTTCGGCTGCTGCAATAGCTGCGGTTTGCCTTGCGATTTTCGGAAGAAAGAAGAAAAGTGACAGCGAATGACCATATTATGCCGCATATTTCCCAATTTTACGGCTTGGGGGATATGCGGCATTTCCATTATAAAAAAATTTTTGAGAAAAACCTAAAAACCTATTGACAAGGTAGGAAAAATGTGCTATTATAAGACCAACCTACTTGATAGATATGCAAATAAATTCAGAAGGAGAGATCGTTATGTCAAAAATTTATACATCTGCCGATCAACTTATAGGCAAAACCCCGCTGCTGGAACTGTCCAACATCGAAAAGGAGCTTGGTTTGAAGGCAAAGCTGCTGGCAAAGCTGGAGTATTTCAATCCCGCAGGTTCTGTTAAGGACAGAGTTGCAAAGGCAATGATCGATGATGCGGAAAAGAGCGGAAAGCTTAAGCCCACTTCCGTTATTATAGAGCCTACTTCGGGAAATACGGGAATCGGTCTGGCGGCTGTTGCGGCGGCGAGAGGGTACAGGATAATCATTGTAATGCCCGAAACAATGTCCATCGAGCGCAGACAGCTTATGAAGGCTTACGGCGCAGAACTGGTGCTTTCCGAGGGCGCAAAGGGCATGAAGGGCGCAATTGCTAAGGCTGAGGAGCTTGCTTCGGAGATCCCCGACAGCTTTATCCCGTCACAGTTTACAAATCCTTCAAATCCCAAGGCGCATTTTGAAACCACAGGTCCCGAGATTTTTGAGGACACGGACGGAAATGTGGATATTTTCGTTGCGGGCGTCGGAACGGGCGGAACTATTACCGGTATTGGCGAATATTTGAAATCTAAGAAGCCTGATGTGAAGATAGTTGCCGTTGAGCCCGCTTCATCGGCAGTGCTTTCGACGGGCGTTGCGGGACCGCATAAGATACAGGGAATAGGCGCAGGCTTCGTTCCCGAGGTGTTGAACACCAAGATCTACGACGAGATCATTCCCGTTACCAATGAGGACGCATTCAGCACAGGCAAGCTTATCGGCAGAAGTGAGGGCGTGCTTGTGGGAATTTCCTCGGGTGCGGCTGCGTGGGCTGCTATCGAGCTTGCAAAGCGTCCCGAAAATGAGGGCAAGAATATTGTCGTTCTGCTGCCCGATACAGGCGACAGATACCTTTCTACTGCGCTTTTTGCCGATTAACAGAATAATTCTCGGCGTATGAGATACCGCCGTTCGCTAAGTCGGGCGGCGGTTTTTCGGTTTTAAAAGAGGTGCTTATTATGATGATCTCAACAAGAGGGAGATATGCCCTGCGTGTGATGATAGACCTTGCTGAGCATGACAACGGCGGCTATATCCCCATGAAGGACGTTGCCGAACGTCAGGAGCTTTCCTTGAAATATCTTGAAAGGATATTGCCTGTGATGACAAAAAACAAGCTTGTTTCGGGCGTTCACGGAAAGGGCGGCGGTTACAGGCTGAGCAGGCGACCCGATGAATATACCGTGGGGGAGATATTGCGGCTTACGGAGGGAAATTTGGCTCCCGTGTCCTGTCTGGAGTCTGATGCCGAGCCATGTTCCCGTGCTGCCGAATGCAGGACGCTGAAAATGTGGACGGATTTTTATAATATGACAAACAAGTTCTTTGACGGCATAACCATTGCCGATCTTATGCGGTCGGGTAGTGTGGGGGATTATGTTATTTGAGATGGAAAAATGCTCCTTGTCGGGTTGTCGGCAAGGAGCATTTTTCTGTTTAGGAGAATACATATGGAAAAATTCTTGGACTTTTATGCAAATATGCCAAAAATCTACTCTCAAAATT
Source organism: uncultured Ruminococcus sp. (assembly GCA_945877315.1). Lineage (GTDB taxonomy): Bacteria > Bacillota > Clostridia > Oscillospirales > Ruminococcaceae > UMGS1889. The sequence continues at coordinate 46,876 of CAMCRP010000005.1, forward strand.
TACACCGAAATTAATCAAACCATATAGACAAGCCTTCAAAAAAATTGTATAATATATACATACGGCAAATGCACTATGAAATCATTTTTGTGAAGATTTTTGCCGTTAATCTTAGAAACAGGGGAATAGTCCAATGAATGAGAAAGAAATCAAGGAGCAGATGTGTGATGTCTGCCATAAAATGTGGCAGCTGGGCTGGGTTGCCGCCAATGACGGAAATGTGTCCGTTAAGTTGGACGACAACACATTTCTTGCTACCCCCACAGGTATCAGCAAAAGCTTTATTACCCCCGAAAAAATCGTCAAGATAAACGCTGACGGTGAAGTTCTTGAAGCTGAAAACGGTTACAGACCGTCCTCGGAGATAAAAATGCACCTCCGCTGCTATAAGGAGCGTCCCGATGTGGGCGGAGTTGTTCACGCTCACCCGCCGACGGCTACCGGATATGCGGTGGCTAACAAGGCTCTTGACGGCTACACTATGATTGAGGCGGTAATTGCGGTGGGAAGCGTTCCTGTTACACCTTACGGAACGCCGTCTACATATGAAGTCCCCGAAGCTATCGCACCATATCTAAAGGAACATGACGTAATGCTGCTGCAAAATCACGGCGCACTTACCGTCGGCGCAGACCTGCTGACAGCATACTACCGAATGGAAACGCTGGAGCTGTTTGCGAAGATCTCCCTGACGGCTCATCTGCTGGGCGGAGAAAGGGAAATTTCCCGAGAAAATATCGACCGGCTGTGCAAAATGCGTGAAAACTACAAGGTCACGGGAAATCACCCGGGATATAAGAAATATCCTTATGGCGACAAGTAAGCGTAAATGTGGAGAGTGGAAAGTGAAAAGTGAAATTTTCCCTTCTTCATAAAAAGTAGTGTTGTGTTGATATGGTAAACGAAAATATTGCAATGGAAAAAAGCAAGCGATTTGCTATTCGCATTGTGAATATGTATAAGTATCTTTGCGCTGAAAAGAAAGAATACATATTGTCTAAACAAGTGTTAAGAAGCGGAACAAGTATCGGTGCAAATATTGCTGAAGCAGAATGTGCTATGAGCAGAAATGACTTTCTGAGCAAGCTGTATATTGCTTTAAAGGAATGTAATGAAACTGTATACTGGCTGGATTTGCTTCATGAAACCGATTATCTTGATGATGATATGTTTGAAAGCATTTTCAAAGACTGCATGGAGCTGAAAAGAATCCTATCCGCTTCAACTAAGACAATCAAAAGTCGATTTTCATAATTCTACATTTTAATAATTATGAAACTATTTGGAAATGTGAAAACGTGAAAGAGAATAGTTCCACTTTCCACTTTTCACTTTCCACATTATTTATAAAAGGAGTGTTTTAAATGAACAGATTTATTCTCAACGAAACATCTTACCATGGTGCAGGTGCTATCGCTGCTATCGCTGACGAGGCAAAGGGCAGGGGCTTTAAGAAGGCTCTGGTTTGCTCCGACCCCGACCTGGTTAAGTTCGGCGTTACCAAGAAGGTAACAGATGTTCTGGACGGTGCAGGTCTGGCTTATGAGCTTTATTCCAACATCAAGCCTAACCCCACTATCGAGAATGTTCAGTCTGGCGTTGAAGCGTTTAAGGCTGCAGGCGCAGATTATCTTATTGCTATCGGCGGCGGCTCTTCCATGGACACCGCAAAGGCTGTCGGAATCATCATCACTAACCCCGACTTTGCCGACGTAAGAAGCCTTGAAGGCGTTGCAGACACCAAGAACAAGTGCGTTCCTATTCTTGCTGTTCCAACTACCGCAGGTACAGCTGCCGAGGTTACCATTAACTACGTTATCACCGATGCTGAGAAGAACAGAAAGATGGTTTGCGTTGACCCCCACGACATTCCCGTAGTTGCTTTCGTTGACCCCGATATGATGGAGTCTATGCCTAAGGGACTTACCGCCGCAACAGGTATGGACGCTCTCACACACGCTATTGAGGGCTACATAACAAAGGGCGCATGGGAGCTTTCGGATATGTTCCACCTGAAGGCTATCGAGATAATCGCACGTTCACTGAGAGATGCAGTTGCCAACACAAAGCAGGGTCGCTCCGATATGGCTCTCGGTCAGTATGTTGCAGGAATGGGCTTCTCAAACGTTGGTCTGGGAATCGTTCACTCCATGGCTCACCCTCTCGGTGCTCTTTATGACACTCCTCACGGCGTTGCAAACGCTATCATTCTGCCTACGGTAATGGAGTACAATGCTCCCGCAACAGGTGAAAAGTACCGTGAAATTGCTCGTGCTATGGGCGTTAAGGGCGTTGACGCTATGTCACAGGAGGAATACAGAAAGGCTGCTATCGATGCTGTTAAACAGCTTTCCGTTGACGTTGGCATTCCCGCAGACCTGAAGGCTATTGTTAAGCCCGAGGATCTGGATTTCCTGTCACAGTCTGCTTATGACGACGCTTGCCGTCCCGGAAATCCCAGAGATACGTCTGTTGAAGAGATCAAGGAGCTTTACAAGTCTTTGATGTAATTTGAATTTTTTGATAATTATGCCGCAATCCGTGCAGCCTTTGTGCGGGTTGCGTGCGTATTTTTGAAAGAAGTGGTTTTTATCAGGCTTCCCGAAATGATACTTTTTGATTACGGAAATACGATTTTATATGAACAATATGTTGACGGAGTGAGGGGACACAAGGCAGTATTCGAGCATTTGAAAAAAAATCCCGACAATGTTACTCCCGAGCAGGTGAACGAACTTGGCGGGGAGATATTCAAAAGGCTGAATGTCCCGAGAAATAGTGGATTTGAGATACACCAGCGGTTTTATGACAAGCTTCAATATGAGTATTTCGGGCTGGAATTTGACATTCCCTACGAGGAGATCGAGCTGATATTCTGGAAAAATGCTTCGGAGATTAAGCCTATGCCGGGCGTTCAAAAAATGCTTGCTTATCTTCGGGAAAAAGGCATACGCAGCGGAGTTGTCAGCAATCTGGGCTGGTCGGGAAATGCCTTGAAAACCCGCATTGACGAGTGTTTGCCCGATAATCGGTTTGAGTTTGTCATTGCGTCCAGCGAGTATATTTTCCGTAAACCCGACAGGCTGATTTTCGAGCTGGCACTTAGAAAAGCAGGTTTGGCTGCCGACAAGGTATGGTTCTGCGGAGATACGGTTTCGGCAGATGTTGACGGGGCTCATAATGTGGGAATATTTCCTGTTTGGTACGACGATAAAACTATTCCCTGTCCGTGGAAAACGCCCTGTTCGGAACCCGATTACGAGCATCTTCACATTGATTGCTGGGAAAGTCTGACAGATATTCTTGAAAAATTGAAATAAGGAGTACAGAAATGCTGAAAAATATTCCGAAAATTCTATCTCCCGAGCTTGTTAAAACGCTGATGGAAATGGGTCACGGCGATGAAATCGTTATCGCAGACGGAAATTTTCCTTCCGAAACCATCGGCAAAAGAGTTGTAAGGGCTGACGGTCACGGCGTCCCCGAGCTGCTGGACGCAATTATGCAGCTTTTCCCGCTGGACACATACACGGAAAAGCCTGTTATGCTGATGGAGGTCGTCCCCGGTGACCCTGTTGTTCCCACGATCTGGGACGATTACAAGGAGATCATCAGCAAATATGAGCCTGAAAACTGCAAGATCGAAATGATCGAGCGTTTTGCCTTTTACGAGCGGGCGAAAACCGCTTACGCCGTTGTTGCCACGGGCGAGGAGGCTATTTACGCAAACATTATCCTTAAAAAGGGTGTCGTCAAGTAGGAGGTCGTTATGTCGGAAAAACGTGTGCTTGCATTTGATTTCGGCGCATCGGGCGGACGGGCTATGCTCTGCTCCTTTGACGGCGAAAAAATCACGCTGAAGGAGCTTCACCGTTTCGAGAATAATCCCGTAATGGTGGGGAAAACCTTTTATTGGGACATTCTTCGGCTGTTTCACGAGATAAAGCAGGGAATTGTCAAGGCGAAAAATGACGGCGGCTTTGACAGCATTGGAATTGACACCTGGGGCGTTGATTTCGGGCTTATCGACAAGGACGGACGGCTGCTGGACAATCCCGTTCATTATCGGGACAGGCGCACCGATGGGCTTGCGGAGAAGTCATTTCGCTATATTGACCGTGAGCAGTTTTACAAGATAACGGGTATTCAGTTTATGGACATTAACACGGTCTTTCAGCTGATGGCGGTTAAGCGTGACCGTCCCGACTTGCTGAAAAGGGCGGACAAGCTGCTGTTGATGCCAGATTTGTTCAACTTCCTGCTGACGGGTGAGGTGCACGCCGAATATTCCATTGCCTCCACCACTCAGATGATGAACGCCACCAACAGCATCTGGTCGGACACGGTGCTGAAAGCTCTCGGAATTCCAAGAAATATTCTCCCCGATATTATCCCAAGCGGAAGTCAAGCGGGTATGCTGTCCGACGATATTTGTGGGGAGCTGGAGGTTCCCAAGGTGCCTGTTTTCGCTGTTTGCGGACATGATACACAGTGCGCTGCGGCGGCTGTTCCCACCGAGGAGGACGACTTTATCTTTATTTCCTGCGGAACATGGTCGCTGTTCGGCACGGAGCTTGACGAGCCTGTTCTTACGGAGAGATCCGCAGAACTCAGCGTTTCCAACGAAGGCGGCTACGGTGGAAAAACCACGCTGCTGAAAAATATCATCGGTCTGTGGCTGATACAGGAAAGCCGCCGTCAATGGATAAGAGAGGGCAGCGAGTACAGCTATGCCGATCTTGAACGGCTGGCGCTTGAAGCCGAGCCTATGGTGTCCTTCATCGACCCCGACGCACCCGAGTTTACGCCTCAGGGAAATATCCCCGAAAGAGTTAGAGATTTTTGCAGAAGAACAAATCAGCCTGTCCCCGAAACGGTGGGCGAAATTATGCGCTGCATTTATCAGAGTCTTGCGCTGAAATATCGTCAGGCATTTGACGAGATAAGGACTTGCACGGGCAGGGAATACCGTTCCATACATCTTATCGGCGGGGGAACGAAGGACGGTCTGCTTTGCAAAATGACTGCGTCTGCCTGTGATTGTACGGTTTATGCAGGTCCCGCAGAAGCTACTGTTTTCGGAAATGCGGCAATTCAGTTTATTTCTCACGGAGATATTTCGGACATTAAGTCGGCGAGAAAAATTATTGCAGCGTCCGACGAGATAAAGAGCTATTCGCCTGAAAATACGGAGGAATGGCAGGTCGCATTTGAGATATTTAAATCTATTGTTAAATAATATAAAAGGAGAATTATTATGTACCCAAGAATTGGAATCAGACCCGTAATTGACGGCAGACAGATGGGAATAAGAGAGAGTCTTGAGGATCAAACTATGAACATGGCAAAGGCAGCAAAGGCTCTTATTGAGGCAAACTGTACATATCCCGACGGAACTCCCGTTGAGTGCGTTATCGGTCCATGCACAATCGGCGGCGGGGCAGAAGCGGCAAAAACTCAGGAGTATTTTTCCACTCGCAATATTGCCGCAACTCTCTCCGTAACTCCTTGCTGGTGCTACGGCTCGGAAACTATGGATCTTGACCCGCTGACCGTTAAGGCTGTCTGGGGATTTAACGGCACGGAGCGTCCCGGTGCGGTATATCTTGCGGCTGTTATGGCTGCTCATGCTCAGAAGGGTCTGCCTGCGTTTGCAATTTACGGTCACGACGTTCAGGACGCCGATGATACATCAATTCCCGCAGATGTTTCCGAAAAGATACTCCGATTTGCACGCTGTGCAGTTGCTGTTGGCTGTATGAGAAACAAGGCTTATGTTGGTCTGGGAGCTGTTTCCATGGGAATTGCAGGTTCACAGTGCAGCCCCGACTTTTTGCAGAAATACCTCGGTATCAGAGCGGAATATGTTGATATGACCGAGATACTCCGCAGAATGAAGCTGGAGATCTACGACCACGACGAGTACGAAAAAGCACTGGCATGGACAAAGGCAAACTGCCCCGAGGGAATGGACGTAAACGACGGTCCCAACCCCGGAAACAAGGACGTTATGAGCCATGAGAAGCAGTGGGAATTCTGCGTAAAGATGACGCTTATTATCCGTGATATTATGCTGGGTAATCCAAAGCTTCTGGAGATGGGCTGGAGGGAAGAGTCCAACGGCAGAAACGCAATTTACGGCGGTTTCCAGGGTCAGAGAATGTGGACAGACTGGCTCCCCAACGGCGATTTTTCCGAGGCTATCCTCAACTCCACCTTCAACTGGAACGGCAAAAAGCAGCCCACTCTCCTTGCTACGGAGAATGACGGTCTGAACGGTACAGCAATGCTTTTCGGCAATCTGCTGACAGGTACGGCGAGCGTTTTTGCAGATGTCCGCACCTATTGGAGCCCCGAAGCTGTTGAGCGTGTTACAGGTAAAAAGCCCGAAGGCAAGGCTGCGAACGGTTTTATCCATCTGATAAATTCGGGTGCTGCCGCTCTGGACGGAACCGGTCTGGCTGTTGACGAAAAGGGCAATAACTGCATGAAGCCCTGGTGGAAGGTGACCGACAAGGACATTGATACTATTCTGAAGGCTGTTGACTGGTGTCCCGCAAATCTGGGCTATTTCAGAGGCGGCGGATTCTCCTCCCACTTCAAAACACAGGCTGAGATGCCCGTTACCATGATAAGGCTGAATATCATTGACGGTCTGGGACCTGTTTTGCAGATAGCAGAGGGCTATACCGTAACACTTCCCGACGAGATACATAACCTCCTTGACCTGAGAACCGACAAGACATGGCCTACCACTTGGTTCGTTCCCAATCTTGTGGAGGACGGAAACCCCGCATTCAAGGACGTTTATTCCGTAATGGCAAACTGGGGCGCAAACCACGGTTCTCTCACATACGGTCACATCGGCGCAGACCTTATCACGCTGGCATCAATGCTGAGAATTCCCGTTGCTATGCACAATGTTCCCTCCGAGAAGATTTACCGTCCTCACGCATGGACTGCATTCGGTACAAAGGACGCTGAATCAGCCGATTACAGGGCTTGTGAAAAGTACGGTCCGCTTTACTGATTTTCTGTGCAGTTTTTACCGTAAATAATCCGTAAACATACGCAAATAATAATACCGTACATCGGAGAATTTCCCGATGTACGGTATATTTTTTGATTTGAAATATTAGAGTCTGGGAACGTTGTTCATACATTCCAGAATTTCCTCGTTTGACGGCATTGAGGGAATTGCGCCGTATTTTGTGGAGCAGAGCGCACCGCAGGCGTTGGCGTAATCGGCAATGCTTTCCAACTCGGAAATATCAAGCTCCTCGGGCTTTTTACCCGTTTCGGCAAGCTTTGCCAGAAATGCGCCCTGAAAGCTGTCGCCCGTGCCGAGAGTGTCCAAAACCTCCACTTTGTAGGAAGCCGAGCGGATAATGCCCTTCTTTGTGGCAATAACGCAGCCCTTTGCGCCCTGTGTGACGATGACCGCTTTTACGCCCTTGGACAGCAGAGTTGCCGTTCCCGTCAGCATATTGTCATAGTCGGATATGATTTTCAGTTCCTTTTCGGAAACCTTGATAATATCGCAGAGGGGCACAACGCTTCTCATAATCTTAAATGCTTCCGACTTGGATTCCCACAGCTGTTCACGCCAGTTGGGGTCGTAGGAGATTATTTTTCCCTGCTCCTTGCAGTATTCGATGGCGTTCAGTGTTGCCGAACGTGTTGGCTCGTTGGTGAGGGAGAGCGCACCAAAATGAATTATCCTGCATTTGTCAAGCTGGGACTTCTTTATCTCGTTAAAGGACAGATTGACATCGGCGGAATTTTTGCGATAGAACACAAATTCACGCTCGTTGTCCTCGTCTGTGCCCACAAATGCAAGTGTCGTCTGATGCTCCTTGTCGAGAATAACTCCGCTTGTGTCAACGCCGTGGCTTTCAAGCTCCGATTTAAGGTATTTTCCAAAAAGGTCTTTTCCAAGCTTTCCGATAAATGCCGAAGATGCTCCCGCTCTTGCTGCCATAACAGCGACCATTGCAGGTGCTCCGCCCGGATTGCGGTAGAAGCGCACAGCACCATCGGGGGTGGTTTCGGCGGTGAAATCAACTAGCATTTCGCCGATAGAAATAATATCAGCCATTTTCATTACCCCATTCTAAAAGTACTTAATTATATTATAGCACATTATCTGAATATTCGGCACAAATAATGTGAAGATTTGTTAAAATTTCAGTTAATTTCAAGGGAGGAAAAGAAGTGAAAGCATATTTGCACAGATATTTCTCCCTGTTTTCGGGTATAGCACTTGCGGCGTCCTTTACATTCAGCGGCTGGAACCTGCTCTGTTTTGCGGCACTTATCCCCATGATGACACGGATTTTAGGCTGTCAAACGTCGGGAGAGCTTAGACGGGAAACGCTGCTTTTCTCCTACGGCTACTATATGCCGCTGCTTTCGTGGATATACGGAATTTACGATATGCTGCCCTTTTCGGACGGGGTAAACGCCTTTCTGTTGGTGCTGCTGACGGCTGTCCTGCCCGGGCTGTTCGGGCTGATAATGTTTGCGGCGACAGCTGTGTTTGTACGTGTGAAACAGTCCGATTTATGGGACAGCTACAGATATGCGCTGCTTTTCTGTTTCGGGGAATTTCTGCTGGAGATAGTTCCCGGGTTTTCCTTTCCGTGGGGAAGGGTGGGGACAATAACTGCGGTGTTTACGCCCTTTATTCAGTCTGCGTCCCTGTTCGGGGGACTGTTTCTGAGCTTTCTGGTGCTGCTTGTAAACGGAGGGGCTGCGTACCTTATTGTCAACAGAAATCGTATAAACAGGGAAATGATAAGCGGTTCGGTCTTAATTATATGTATCATTTCTCTGAATATTTCCTACGGATATTTGCGGATAAATCGTTATGACTATTCCGCCGAGAAGAAAACTGAGGTCGTTCTTGTTCAGGGAAATTTTTCGGGACGGCGAAAATGGGTATCATCTCCCGACAGTATGACCGAGAAATATATCAGCTTATCGGAGCTTGCCAAAACGGACAAAACTCGGCTCATAGTATTTCCCGAAACGGCAATTGCCGGATTTCTGGACAATGACGAATATCTCACGGTCGGTCTGCGGAAGCTTGCACGCAACAGCGGTTCGGTGTTGGTTACGGGGATAAACTGCCGTGTCAGCGGAGAGCGGTACAATTCTGCGGCGGCATTTGAGCCTGACGGAACTGTTTCCGAGCCGTATTTCAAACAGCGTCTGGTGCCCTTCGGGGAATATCTTCCGTTGGTGCCCGATTCGGCGGTTGACGGTTACAGCGGATATTCGGCGGGAATGGTTTCCTTTCCCATAGATACGTCGGCGGGATGCGTCGGGACGGTCATCTGCTATGAATCCGTTTACCCGAATATTTCCCGAAAAACCGTCAGGAACGGCGCAGAGCTTCTTGCCGTTATCACTAACGACTCTTGGTTTGACAACACCCGTGCGCTGGAGCAGCACCTTGCACATTCCGTTATGCGGGCGGTGGAAAATAACCGTTGGGTGGTCAGGGCGGCAAACACGGCGGTGACAGCGGTCATTTCTCCCACGGGCGAGATAACCGAAGAAGCCCCGCCATATGTCCCATGTGCACTTAGGTCGCAGGCGGGGCTGAAAGCGGGGCTGTCGGTTTACGGTATTTTCGGGGACATTATCATTATCCCCGCACTTTGGCTCATAGCTTGCGGTCTGGGAGAGAAAAAACGGTCAGAAAACGTTGTACCATAAGGGAATTTCCGCCCCGTAAAGCCGCTCGATGCGCTTGGAAAGGCTCTTTATCTCCGACTCGGTTTCCTCCGCTTTGATATTTATCAGGGGCATAAGCTTTGCAAATGAGCTGTTTATTTCTTCAAGCCTGTCAAGGTCAACGATGACCGAGGCGGTGCGGCAGAATTTGTTCCATTCGGCATACAGCATATCGGCTTTTCGGTAAGCTTCGTCGTACCGTTCAAGCTGATAAAGACGGGAAATATTTTCAAGATCATTGGTGAAATAGGTGGTGTTTTTTTTCAGCATATTCAGGGAAAGAAATGACGAAATGCAGATAAAAAGCAGTAAGCTTGCGCAGAGAATTATCCGTTTCACAGCTGACGCTCCTTTTTTACTATTTTGAATGAACCGTCCGATTTAACGGACATTAGAAAAATATCGGCGATTTTGAGATGCTTGTTTGACAGTATTTCCGCAAACCGTTTTTCGCTGATTGCGGAACGGTTCAGGGCTTCGGGGATAAGTATTCCGTCCTGAACGATTATTACGGGCGGGTCCTCGGGATTGGCATTTGCACCCACATCGCCCTTTTCAGCTGCCTGATATTTTGTTTTCTCGTAAACGGACAGCGCACCCGTTGTTTCCACGACAGCAAACTGCACCTCCGAAATATCGAATATGCCGTAGGAACGCAGAGCCTCCATCAGGTCGTCTATGGTGTAGCGAAGTTCCTTTAGTTTTTTTTGGTCAATAACGCCGCCGCTGATAACAATGACGGGTTTTCCGCAAAGTATTCTTCGTACACGCCAGCTGTGCAGCGACCAGAACCCCACCAGAACGTCCAGGGCGGCAAGGGTGAAGATAGGCACAAGCCCCGTTATCAGCGGGATAGACGGGTCCTCCACGGGAAGCGTAGCGATATTTGAGATAAGGATAGTTATGGCAAGCTCAGAGGGCTGCAGCTCGCCTATCTGACGCTTTCCCATAAGCCGCACCGCCGCAATTACCGCAGCGTACAGGATAGCGGCTCTTATAAAAACAATTGACATTTGATTCATCTCCGTTTTTTGGAGATATTATTTGCTTTTTTTCGGGAAATATACAGAAAAAAACGACCCGTTCATCTGCCGAACGAGCCGTTGATTTATTGTTGAACAATTCCCGCAATATCCCTGATTACCTCTCCCGCAATCATCAGCCCCGCACATGAGGGGACAAAGCTTACCGATCCCACGTGTCTGCCCTTGCCACTTTCGTCCTCACATTCGCCCATAGGCTGAACCGCTTTTTCCTCGGAAAACAGCACTTTTAGATGATTAATCCCACGCTTGCGAAGCTCATAACGCATGACCTTTGCAAGGGGACAGGTGTGGGTCTTGGAAATATCGGTAATTTTAAGCTTGTCGGGAAATAGCTTGTTTCCCGTACCCATTGATGAAATTAGGGGAATATTCAGCCGAACCGATTCCGACGCAAGAAACAGTTTTGAGGGGACGGAATCTATGGCATCGACGATATAATCATACTCCGAAAGGTCAATTTCGCAAGCGTTTTCCTCCGAATAAAACATTGTGTACAGCTTCACCATGCAATGGGGGTTAATGTCGCAGATACGCTTTGCGCAGACCTCGGTTTTGTACTGTCCGACAGTGCTGTGCAGGGCGATAAGCTGGCGGTTTATGTTGGTCAGAGATACGGTGTCATTGTCAACGATGCCAATTTTTCCAATGCCGCCCCGTACAAGCGCTTCGATAACATAGGAGCCGACTCCGCCCGCTCCGAACACAATTACAGAGGATTCCGACAGCTTTTTCTGCTTGTCCGAGCCGATAAGCATACGCATTCTTGAAAATTCATCTGCCATTTATCATACCTCACAAAATGATATAGTATGCAAATAATCCGAGAATTATCAGCATTGAAAAGTTAAGTACGGAAAATTTCACAAGATAGGAAAGCGGCTTTGCGCCCTCTGTCCTGCAATAAAATTTGTAGGAAATAAGGCTTGCCAGGGACGCTATTATTGTTCCCAGACCGCCTATATTCGTGCCTAGGATAAGTGCGTCACCTCTATCGGTAAATCCCGAAAGCATTACAGCTGCCGGCACATTGGATATTACCTGTGAAAGCAGCAGGGAGGAGAAAAATTCTCTGCCCATGATAAATTCGGACATAAAGGTGCTGACTTCATCTATCAGCTTTATATTTCCCACAAAAACAAAGAAGAATGCAAAGGTTAAAAGCAGCGAATAATCCGCCTTTGTGAACAGCTCCGTTTCCGTTATGAAGATTACTATACATACGGACATAAATGTGGTGAACGTGTCCAATATGCCGAAAACGGACAGTATGCAGAGAGCAAATAATATGCCGTAAAGGGCGAGATATGGCTTGTGTTTCAGCACGGCGGGTTTGCTGTCTGACGGCTCAAAGTCCTCATTTTCCAGAAAGAAAACGGGGATTATGGTTAGGAAAAGTCCCAGAAGGGAAATGGGCAGCGTTAGGCGGAAAAATTCGCCCGCAGGCATATCAAAGGTGGAAAAAAGAAACAGATTCTGCGGATTTCCAAAGGGCGTTGCCATGCTGCCGATATTTGCCGCAGCCGTCTGCAAAATGAGTACAAAGGGTATGTAATGGGGCATTGACGAAAGCGTCATAATGGTAAACGGTACGATGGTTATCAGCGCAACATCGTTGGTTATGAGCATTGACATAAAGAACGCCGCCGCCACCAGAACGGCGGAAAGTGTCCTTGCGCTGCGAACCCTTGAAACCAGCTTTTCCGAGATAAGCTGCAGCAGCCCGTTTTCCGCAAATCCCGCTATTATCAGCATAAAGCAGAAAAGTATTGCCATCATATCCGTGTCCAGCATTTCCAGAAGATTGCCGCCCTTCGGGGCTATCAGGCAGGATAGAAATGCAAGTATTCCCGATATCCATAAGACCGGCTCGGTCTTGAATGATTCTAAAAGCTTTTTCATAAAACAGTGATCCCCATAAGGTCAATTAAAAATCCCGAAAATGTTCCTACAAGATACAGGACAACGGTGATGAAAATGTTCTCCTTAACGCTTTTGTTGGATTTGAAAAGCACGGCAAGTCCAACGCCTGCGCCTGTGGACAGCCCCGCAACGGCGGAGCCAGTTGTAATGCCGCCCTGAACGAAAAGCTCGGTGATAACGACCGAAGCTGCGCAGTTGGGTATCATTCCCACAAGTCCCGCAACAAAGGGCTGAAACACTCGTATTCCCGAAAGAAACTCTGAGAAATGTTCCTCTCCCACAAAGGAAATTATGCCGTTTAACAGAATATTTACCAGCAGAATAAAGATGAAAATATTCAGCGTGTGACGGAATGAACTGTAAAAGATACCGTGTTCGCCGCAGCCGCAGTCGGAGCAGAATTCCTCGAAGGGTTCGTCACGGCGTTTGCGTTTGAACAGTTTCAGGCAAAGGTCAAGGAGAAGTCCCGCAATTATCGCAATAATGACCTTGATAAGCAGCAGCTTCCAGATGGCACCTGCATGTTCGGGGTGGGCGAGAAGTACGGGTACAGCCTCGTCCGAGGTGGAGAGGAAAACCGCCAGCAGCGTTCCTGCGGTGATAAGCTCGCCTGCATACAGATTGGATGCCGCAACAGAAAATCCGCACTGTGGTATGCAGCCCATAAGTGCGCCGCCCACAGAGCCGAAGCCGCCCATTTTTTGCAGGGCATTTGCAAGCTTGTCGCCAGCTTTATGCTCGAAATATTCCATAAAAAGGAATGCCGCAAAGAGAAATGGCAGCATTTTCAGCGAGTCAAGCAGGGCATCTGTCAGAATATCCAAAATGCTGAACGCTTCCTCTGCGTGACTGTGGAAGGTGGTATACTCTAAAAAAATCATCTTTTTCTCCTTATTTGATAAGATAATAAACGTTTTGGTGCGTTGATCATTGCTTTTCGTTAATGAGTTCAAGAGCTTTTGCAAGAACGCTGTCCCATTCAATGCGGCTTTCGTAGGAAAGGGAATTTTCCTGTGAAAGCTTTTTGATATATTCGTCAATTCCGTTTTGAACATAAATGTCGGGGGCTGTGCCGTATACGGAATTATCCCTGTTATCCATATTATAGTTATAACCGAAATTATAGTTGATAACCAGCTTGCTGTTGGGCAGAACAGCGGTGAGATGGGAGCCTGTCCTGCCTTCGCCTGCGGTATTGTTTCCAATGAGCGTTCCAAGACCGTACTGCTGTATAAGTGAAGCCGCTTCATCGCCGGCGGAAATGGTGCTGTGATCAATAAGGACAAACAAATTATGCTCCTTTTCCGACTCTCCCACAGCATGATATTTTTCCGAAAAAACGCCGATGCTTCCGTTAATTTCAATGGTTTCCGAGATAATGGGGTCGTTGTCGGCGATTTTTGGCGTAATGTATCGGGTAAATCCATTGACATCAAAACTAAATGTGTTTTCAAAGGAAATGTTACCCGTGAGCAGCGGAACAAACAGGCTGTTTATCTCTGTTCTGGACGTTCCTCCCGTGTTTCCTCTCAGGTCGATGATAACATTTTCGCAGCTGCCCGCAAGAGTTACTTTTTCCTTTATTACCTCGGCAGCAGCGGAGGAAAACGAGCCAATGCTTATGTACGAAATATTGTTTTTGTTGTCAATATGCAAATTATACGCGTCGGTGGGATCTGAATTTCCCGATTTGAACTTCATATTCTCAAAATCGTTTGATGTCCACGAAACAGTGTCGCTTGCAAACAGGGAATAATACAGCGGCATTTCCACCTCCGTGCCGTCAATATAATGTCCCCGAATGTCTGCCTTTTCACCGTATTTATCGTTGAAAACCACGGCGGAATAAAACGGCTTTTCATTTATATGGTCATATCCTATCTTAAAAATTGACTGAATATGGCTGATAAACAAATCCGGCTCCCTGCCGTTGATGCTGTCTATCTCAATAATTTTGTCGGCGTTGTCTGACAGAAAATAGTATTTGCCGTCCATATAATTGGACAGATAAAGCTTTGCCTCGGAATAATTGCAAGCGTCCTCAGCAAGGGCAGAAGCAAAATGCTCCGCTTGCGTTTTCACACCGAAACGTTTTGTCTGCTGCGACGAATTATAGCCATGTATCTGTGCATAGTAACCGACGTCGGGAAACACAGTCACCGTATGCACACTGGGAATTGTATTAAGAAAGGCTTTCATCAGATAGTAAAATTCCGCATCATTCCGACAATTCAATATAAGCTCGGCATATTCGGCTTTGAGCTCATTGTAATTTAAGCCGTACAGCTGTTCGTAATCACTTAACTGATGGAGCGAGGCTTCTATTGTTTCGCAAGCATACTCAAAATCCGCAAGCCTTTTCTTGGGTGTCATTTTAGGAGATATTGTGAGCGAACATATAAATACGATAATGAATAATAAGGCAATAAAAATAATTGTGGTAATTGCGATTTTTTTCTTTGAATGATTGATCATTTTTTCATCTCCCAATCGTGCTGTCAGGTTGAAGTCACAGATTTTGTTGATATACGCAGGCTGTTTAATCGGAAATTCGCCGCATTAAAATATTATAGCACATATCCACATAATTTTCAAGGATTTATTCAAAATTTTCTGCTTGCTTTTTTAGGGGAAATGTGGCATAATATAATATGACCTGTTTTCACTTGATTGAAGGCATATATATCAAAATTATAAAGGAATGAGGAAAAAGAATGGCTCATCAGTTAGTTATAGTTCTTGATTTCGGCGGACAGTACAATCAGCTTATCGCAAGGCGTGTCAGAGAATGTGGTGTTTACTGCGAGGTACATTCCTACAAGACACCTATCAGCAAGCTTCGTGAAATGAACCCTGTGGGAATTATTTTTACGGGAGGCCCCAACAGCGTTTATCTGGAAACATCTCCTACAGTTTCAAAGGAGATCTTTGAGCTGGGTGTTCCTGTTCTGGGACTTTGCTATGGCTGTCAGCTTATTGCACATCTTTGTGGGGGAAAGGTTTCCACCGCCATTACAAGCGAATACGGAAAGACTGAAACTGTCTACGATACTTCGTCCTTGCTTTTCAAGGGACTTTCCGAGAAGAATATTTCCTGGATGAGTCATACCGATTATGTCGAAAAAATACCGGAGGGCTTCAAAAATATTGCTTATACGGAAAATTGTCCCACGGCGGCAATGGAATGTCCCGAACGCAAGCTTTACGGTATTCAGTTCCACCCCGAGGTAAATCACACCGTTGACGGTACAAAAATGCTCCACAATTTCCTTTATGAAATATGCGGCTGCAAGGGCGACTGGTCTATGGGCGAGTATGCTCAGACTGCTATAAAGTCTATCCGTGAAAAGGTGGGCGACGGAAAGGTGCTGCTGGCACTTTCGGGCGGCGTGGATTCCTCCGTGGCGGCTGCTCTGTTGTCCAAGGCGGTGGGCGACAAGCTTACCTGTATCTTCGTAGACCACGGCTTTATGCGCAAAAACGAGGGCGACGAGGTCGAGGCTGCATTCAAGGATTGGGATATTAACTTTGTCAGGGTAAATGCCAAGGAGCAGTTTATGGAGAAGCTCAGAGGTGTTTCCGACCCCGAAACAAAGAGAAAGACCATCGGTGAGGAGTTTATCAGAGTTTTCGAGCAGGAAGCAAAGAAGATAGGCAAGGTTGACTTTCTTGTTCAGGGAACTATTTATCCCGATATTATCGAAAGCGGGGCAGGGGACGCTGCTGTTATCAAGTCCCATCATAACGTTGGCGGTTTGCCCGATTATGTGGATTTCAAGGAGATCATCGAACCCCTCAGACTGCTGTTCAAGGACGAGGTAAGAAAGCTGGGCGAGGAGCTGGGACTGTCACCCGTGCTGGTGTGGCGTCAGCCGTTCCCGGGTCCCGGACTTGCTATCAGAATTATTGGCGAGATAACCGATGAAAAGCTGGAGATCTTACAGGACGCCGATTGGATATTCCGTGAGGAAATTGCAAAGGCAGGTCTGGATAAGTCCATTAATCAGTATTTTGCCGTTCTCACCAATAACCGTTCGGTAGGCGTTATGGGTGACGGAAGAACCTACGATTACACGCTTGCGCTGAGAGCCGTTACAACCACAGACTTTATGACCGCTGATTTTGCACGTATTCCTTATGAGGTTTTGGAAACTGCGTCAAGCCGTATTGTCAACGAGGTCAAGTCTATTAACAGGATAGTTTACGATGTTACCACAAAGCCCCCCGCAACTATTGAGTGGGAATGATCCCTGTCACCTTCGAAATTCGTGTTTCCTTATATAAATAATAATCCCCGCTTTTGGCGGGGATTATTATTTAATGTCTGCTTTTGCCGCCCGTTAGCGGCGGCAAAAGCAGACATTAATCAGGTAGTACGGCACAAATCTTTGATTTGTGCCGCTGAAAATCCTGTTTTACAGGATTTTCAGCCAACAACTGCCCTTTGGGCAGTTGTTGAGTACGGACTATTTATGACGGTTATTATTGAGAAAATACTTATTAATGGGTGTTCCCACGGCTTTGACGGGAAAGGACATTTATCAGCGATTATTTATTATAGAAGCTTTTCCCATTCCTGAATAATTTGTCCGCAAAGGTCTATGTCAGAATCCTCAGCTGCATTTTTTAGCCTGCTGTACAATCCAACCTGTTCATCGGAAAACTGCATTTTCTCCATCTGCTCGACAACCTCATCAATAAGGAGCGTGTCAAATTCGTCAAGTGCATTCTTCATTTTCGTCAGCATTTCCTTGACATTATCTGCAGAGGCTGTGTTGATCTTTGCTTGGGAAGCGGCAATCTGACGCCATATTTCAACTATTGATGAGCACATATCAATATCAAAGCCTTCCGCCGCTGACCTTAGCTTTTCGAAGCATTGTGTCTGTGCGGGAATGAATTGGTATCCGGACATTTCCTCCAGTACCTCGTCCATTGCAAGAGTGTCCATAGACTCCAGCGCATCCGTCATTTTGTCAAGCAGCTCGGAAACGATATTCGAATTCGCCGAAGAAGCTTCTTCCTTCTTATTAAGCTCGGGGAACAGCGGTGCGATAATATTTTTACAATCCATATACAGTGCCATAAGCTCGTCTGTTTTTTCGCAAATAAGCACTGTGTCCCGATCATTTCCTGCCTTTTCCAGACGTGCTGCAAGGTCTGCGAGAGTATCTGCGCCGATCTGTCTTGATGTGCTTTTCAGCGAATGAACTTCGATGGTATAGCCCTTAATGTCGTCATTTTGAAGTGCCTGCTTGATTATTGCCGCACGTTTGTCTATGGCAAGATAGTACTCACGAAGTATCTGCATATAGAGCTTTTCGCTGCCAAGAAGTGAGATAGCCTGTGCGGTGTTCAGTCCCTCAATGGTAAGCGTATTCTTAGGTGCTTCGGGTATTGGAGCTGCTTCGTCTGCAATTACGGGGTTAATTTTTTCCTTCGGGAGCCATTTTTTTATCATGGCAACTATATCTTTAAGCTCAATCGGCTTTGCAACGAAATCGTTCATGCCCTCCTGCAAAAACATTTCCTTTGTTCCGCCCACAGCGTTTGCGGTAAGCGCGATTATAGGAACATCTTCATAGCCCCTGATAAGCCGCCTTATAATATGTGTAGTTTCAATACCGTCAACTCCGGGCATCATATGGTCCATAAATACAATATCGTACTTGACCTTTTTGACCTTTTCTACCGTTTCTGAAGCACCGTTTGCCGTATCTACCTGCATTTTAAGCGGCTCTATTATTCCGCATGCAACTGACAGATTTATAGGATTATCGTCAACAATAAGAACATGAGCATCGGGAGCGGTAAATGCAAAATTAACGTCCTCAGAATCGCTTTCTCCGAAAATGCTGTCGCCGATGCCGAGTGCAGAATAAAGTCCCAGCGAGAATACGGGCTTACACAGCATTTTAACCTTTGGTGCGGTTACATCATTAGGACTGTAAATATTCCATATGGGCACACCTGCAAAAGCAGCTATATTTCGATATAAAAGCGTTACCTCTCTGTTTGAAAGGTAACGCTTTTATTAATCAGGATTATTTTCAAAGTGCATATATTATGATATTCAAAAATCTCAGCATGTCAAGAACAATCTGTGAAAAGTATAGTTTTTGAACTTTAGTGTTATTTTTAGTGCTTTTTTGTACCTTTAGCGGACAAAATATGATGTTCTTTCTGTGTTGCGGGGGCTGATTTGCTATGGCAAATCGGTCCTTGCTTTTTTGAAGTATAACGATGTAATAAATATTTAGTACATTTATCAGATTGTTACCATAAAAAATCACCTTCCAATATTTATTAAGCATCAGGAAGTAAATCAATATCAGATATAGTAATACAGCCATATTTTTCAGTGTATTCTTGTTTCAATTGTTCTAAATCTTTTTTATATTCTTCAGCCAGTATTAAGCGCCCCCTTTCATTTTGTTGCTTGATAGTATTTTCTAAAAGTTGAATATGTACCGCATACCATTGTCTATCTCTAAAGTGTTTAGGAACAGTTTTAAGGAGAAAAATGGCAGATTCTGTATCATTCTCATGGTAACCAATGAACCTAGCCTCAATATTTGTTAAGATATACTTTCTTTTTCCTTTCAATATAGACTTAAGCTCTGATATCTTATCCTTCGCACATTTCGGAGAAGAAATAATCATGTGATTTAGCAAGCATAATTCAGCGTCATAGGTTTTGGAATTATATATTAATGCTTTATTATAGTATTCTATTGCTTTATCAATGTCACCCATTTGATCGTATATTCTTCCATATCTAAAGGAGATTTGGGCATTTTGTGGCTCGTTTGCCGAACAATTTGAAAGTAATTGCAATGCGGATCGATAATTGTTTTCTTTTTGATGAATTCTAGCTTCAATCAACATAACGAATATATTAGATGAATCAATATCTTTGGCTTTTTGGATTGCATTTTTGGCATCATCAATAGAATCAAGGAAAAGATAACATTCTGCAATTTCCCGATACGGAGACAAATACTTATTTCTTTTTTTGCATGCTATTGAAAATAATTCTATTGCTTGGTTATATGAGCCCTTTCTTTTTTCGATTCGCCCAAGAGCGTAATAATATCTTGCGCTATTATTTTTGTCAACTTTAAGAAGACTGTCTAATAATTCTTGTGCTTCTTCATATTGATCAAATCTAGTCAGGCATAAAGATTTAACATACAAAGCATCATAATTGTTGCTAACATTTTCTATCAAACCGCACGCAGTGATGTAGGCATTATCATAATCCCCACTATTATACTGATCCCACATGCTTTCTTTTATAGTTTCAGTTAATTCTGATCTCAGTGAAACTGCCTTTTCAAAATTGTTGTTCAATATTAACATATGTATTGCAACGGTTATTAACCGCATATAGTCAGGAGACTGCGGGCTTAATGTCTTTGATAACAAGTATTCTTCAAGTTTTTGAGTGTAGTGATTACGTTTTTCAGAAGAAAATGCCTGGTCATAGAAGAAATCCAATACGAGCGGTTCAAGTATATAACACCCATCATCATTAATTTTTACCATTCCTGAAAAGAACGCCTCATCGGCTAAATCAGCAATATTCCCTAACTCAGGGAATATTTTTGAATATTCCTCATTACGTAGACGAGATTTCGCCAAGGCATTTATCTGAAGATATTCTTGGCATTTTGTAGACAAATTAGAATATGAAATCAGGTTTTTAGCAATTCCTACTTTCAAATCTTGGATTTTGAATTCTTGCTCTAGGTAATAGTTATAACCATGATTAGAAATGCTATAAGCGCCTAATTTAGCGCCCAATGGATATCCGTATAAATGTTTGCTGAATTCCATATTCTTTTTATCGTCTGATACAAAGGATTTAGGAAAATTATTCTTTAATATTTGCGAGATGTGCTGGTCACTCATTCCTTTTATTGCAAATTGTTTTGCCAAGTTTATATAATTATTGGGTAGGTCAATGAAACGTGAAGATGTTACAATGACCGGATAATCAAATAATTCAGTCATTACTATTATGTCAAAAATGAATGCTAGGTTTCCATTCAAGGTACCATCTTCATTCAGCCATTTTTTTACATCTTTAAACATTATTAGCATTTTATTATCTGTGATATATTCGAGATAATACCTAATATTGTTTTTTTGTTCGTCAATTGTCTTGTTTGCATTTATTAATTGTTTATTTAATTTATAAGAAAACTCAATGGCAAGCTCGGCTAAACCAGGGATTTTTTCAAGGTCGATAACAATACGATTAGTAGCAATATTAGGGAAAAGCCATAATAAAGCTTTTTCAGCTAATGATGCTTTTCCAATACCTAGAATGCCATGAAGAATAATTAATTTGTAGTTTTCACGAACTGCATCCTCAATATCTTCTATTTCCTTGTTTCTATTGACAAACGCCGATATTTTTAAATCAACTCCAGATAAAGACAATATTTCACTAGCGATATAGTTGGCTGCCATCTCAAGATTTGTTTTATCAATCAAATCGTATTTATAGGGTTGTAGAAGTTCAGGTAATTGTGTACCATCTAAATTAAAAATCATGAATTTGCACTTGCCTTTCATTGTCTGAACAAATGCAGCGTTTAATTCAGCAAGTACCCAAGGAGCTTTGCTCGCCGCATCACTCCAAAAAAGTATAAAATGAGTAGCAATACGCAATCCCTCGCTTATTTTATCGGGGATTCTTTCACCATTTTCAATGTCAACAGCATCAAACCAAGAATTATCATTTGTCAATTTTTGCTGAACAAGTCTTACTAAATCCTTATCTTTTCCTGTGTGAGACAAAAAAGCTTTCATAAGATAATCTCCTTAAGTATTAGATATTATTAATGCATATCAAATGCTTATATAATTATATCATAGATAATGTAATTTTGCAACATATATCGCAAATTAGATCAGGGCAACCGCATGAAAAAATCAACAGAATTTGTTCAAAATGACATTGCAAAGGAATTGGTCGTCAAAAGAGCAACGAAAACGTTTTGCTTTCATACTCAGTTTAACCTTTGTGAAGCTTTTGTATAAATTCAAAGCAATATGACGGATAACGGCTAAGTTTTCACCGCTGTTATCCTTTCTCATTCGACAGTTATCCTCGTCAAAATTTACATCAAGACACCAATGCAGATTGTTTTCAATTCCCCAATGCTTTCTTGCAGCTTCTGAAAACAGCTGTACATCTGTAAGCGATGTGATAAAATACTTGTCCTCAACACTTTCTGTTTCATCAACAATACGGGTACTTTTTACCATGCCGATCGCATTCAGACCTGCCCATTCATCACGATTTTCAATCCACTCTACGTCAGTTGTTAGAAAATACTCTCGCTTTTCAATTATGCCATGCCCCTTATCAAGTGTTGATGTCTTGCTGAGCGGATAAAACTCCGGCTCTTTTTCCGCTGTTTCAAAATACAGCTTTACATCATCGTGAAGTGTTTCCTGATTTCCTTTTAAGCAAATCACATAATCACAATTCTTTTCACGGATTTTCTGTACTGTTTTTTTCTGACAGCTCATAGCGTCGCTCGTTATCGTGCAGTTCTGCACATCAATCAAATCCAGAAGCTGCGGAACAGCCGGGATTTCATTGCTTTTCTCGTCAACTCGCTGCTGTCCGAGAACAATACCTGTTTTGTTTTCCCATGCACTAACCATATGAATAACGCTGTAATTATCATCCCGACTTCCGCATATTGTTTTTCCGTTTACGCTGACTATTTCGTCCTCGGGAATATCGCTTATGCTTCTTGCCCAATTCACAAAGCATTTTTCGAGCCGGTCGGGTTTGATGATTGCAAAAATCCGCTGAAATGTATCATCGGTTGGTACGCCGTTTTCAAGCTTCAGATTAAATTCATGGCGAAACATATCCACCTTGGATTTACAATACATAGCAATTTCATCCCAATGCTCTGCTCCTGCTGTTACGGCTGCAATTGTAATAACGATCACTTCTACAAGAATGTATTTTATCTTACCTTGCTGCCTTGTATCTTCTATCTCTTCAAAATATTTCGTCATAACTGACTCCTCCTTGCTTTTTATTCTTAGTCAATTATAACACATTTTTCAGATTTTTTCATGCGGTTGCCCTGGACTTTATAGTGTTATCGGCAAGGTTTCTGTGCCGAGAACTCAGTTGTTTTTGGGGCAATGCTTTCAAACGTAAACTATCGGCTAATAATCAAACGTGAGAATGAAGAGATGAGTATATTTTATAAGCAATTGGCAGAACCGCTTAAAATGCTTTGTATTTTAGCGGTTAATCGGTTTTTAGTTTTACCTAATTGTAAGTCGTCAAATATTAAAGATGATTATATAAATTGTAGATAAAATAATTGCTGCTTGTACATCAGATTGAAAAAATGTACATCGAATAGAATTTATTGAAATTAGATCTTACATGTAATATAATTATTATTAGTTTTGAGATAGGAGCGATTATATGGAAAAGATAATAGACAAATTGCTTTTAGTTATGAAAAACAGCGAATTAATTGAAGCCGATGAGGAAATTATCAGATACGGTCTTGAAATAGTAATAATGAGAGCCATTTTTGTGATTTTGATATTGATTATCGGGGCGCTAATGAATTGCTTTATCGAAAGTATAATTTTCACGGTTTCGTATTCTGTGCTCAGAATGTATGCTGGAGGCACTCATGCAGGCAGCAGGCTAAAGTGCTTTATTAATTCTATTCTGACTTTGGCAGCAGCACTTATAGGTATAAAAGCATCGGAAGCCTTTATAGGTGCAGCCGCTGTACTTGGAATAATTTCGGTGATCTCTGCAATATACATTTTTATTGCAGCACCTATCGATACCGAAAATAAGCGGCTTGATAAGGATGAAATATACCATTACGGGAAAAGGGCAAGGTTCTTGATCATTATCCTTGCACAGCTTGCAGGTATAATGCTGATATTCGGAATAAACGATTTTGCATATGCAGTAATGATGGGAATAATAATTGAGGCGTTTCTTATGTTTGTCGGATATATCCAAAACAACAAAGTATGATAAATTATAAAAATAATATATTTCTATTTACTTGCGGGACATTATATGGTATAATAGCCATAAGATGACAATTTATCGTATAATGTCTGGAGGTAAGCCATGATAAAAATTGCGGTATGCGATGATGAAATGTATGTTTCCAAAAAAATTGAAGAATACATATTATATTTTGCAAGTTCACACAGAACGGATTTTAACGTATCAAAATTTGACAGCGGCAAAGCACTGCTTGATTCTGAGATAGGTTTCGATTTGATCCTTCTTGATATTCAGATGGACGGGCTTGATGGTATAGAAACGGCAAAGCGGATAAGAGAAAATAATATGAATGTTCCGATAGTTTACATAACGAGTTTTTCTGATTACAGTATGAGAGCTCATAAGGTTCATGCATTTGATTTCATCGAAAAGCCGTTCGACTATTCTCATATTGAAACTGTTCTCAAGGATTTTCTCAAGCTTAATGCTGCAAAATCTGTTAATAATGTTACGTTCAGCACAGATGACGGCGACGTAACTCTGAACGCCGATAATATTCTTTATTTTGCATACTGTGAACATAGAAAAATACTAATGTATACCCATAATAAAGCAGTTGAGCTGAGAGGAGGCATAGCCGGGATTTTTGAAACAATAGATAACCGGCAGTTTTATATGACGCACAGAAATTTTATCGTTAATCTAAAATATGTAAAGACAATTGTCAAAAATGATTATACGATCTGCATGACAAACGGCGACATTGTGCCCTTGTCGCAAAGAAAGAGAGTAGACTTTAAGGAACGGCTCCATGAGTATATGAATGAACATCTGGGAGAGTTGTGAGATATGGGCATTGTATCATTTGTCAGTCAAAGTATTTCTACAGCTGCGGCTAATTTATTCGTCTTTTTGTTTTGCAAAAATATTTTCGGATGCAAGCACAGCAGAAAAATTCTGTATATTGCGGCGTATTTGGCAGCGGTATTATTGATGATATGCGTTAATCAGATGAAAAATCCGTATGTTAATATGATTTATTCGCTTCTTTCCGCAAACATTGTATGTATGACCATGTTTAATACACAGTTCAAAAAGGCTTGGCTGCATAATTTGCTGTTTTGGTTTATTTTTGCTTTTTGTGATATGATAACTGTTATAATCTGGTCGATAATAAAAGGAAATACATTGGAGCTGATTCTTTCCGATTACCAGTTAATGTTGGGAAGCAATATATTGAATATCATTTTTATGTTTGTGTCATACAGAGTATATTTGACCATCGTGCAAAGGTTTACGGTTAAGGCAATACAATGGAAGCTGTCAATGTTTATGATAGCAATGACAATATTCGAGGTGTTTGTTGTTGTAACATACGCTTCTCAGATAACCGACAGATACGGCGGCGTTCGGATATTAATAATCCTATTCGGATATTTGCTGATGAATATTTTTCTTGCTTACATTTTAAATCAGGTATCGGATGCATACCGATATAAATATGAGCTTTCGCTTGCGGAAAGACTTCGTGAAATGCACCTTGCAAATTATAATGAGATAAGTCAGAAATATGAGGAATCCAGGGCTATCATTCACGACATAAAAAAGCATCTTATGGTTGCAGAGAATATGAAAGACTCAGACGAAGCCGCCTCCCAAAGCTATTTATCCGATGTGTGCAATAAAATGAACAGTCTGTTCTGCGGTTTTCAATGCTCCAATAAGATACTCAGTATAGTTTTAAGTCAGAAAATATCTTTTGCAAAGTCTAAGGGAATTGAAGTTATTGTGTCGGCAGATGATGTTGATTTGGATTTTATTGACGACCTGGATATTACTGCAATATTTGCCAACCTATGGGATAATGCTGTTGAAGCCTGTGAGAAAATGCGTAACGATGAGAAAAAATTTATATGTATGGAGATACACCGAATAAACGATTTTATTTTGATAAATATATCAAACAGCTGCAACGGAGAACTGCAGAAAAACGGCAAATCATACTTATCATCAAAGAAAGATCATGATGGTGTGGGTTTAAAAAGCATCACTCTTTCTGTAGAAAAATACGACGGAGTTTTTATTACAAAGCACAATGCGGATACATTCAAGGCGGAAATAACTATTCCTATTCAATAAAATAAATTATTAATATCCGATGAATTGTTTATTAATTCATCGGATTTTTTTGTACATCAGAGCAAAAATTTGTACATGAGATAATTTTTATTGACATAATCTGTACGAAAATGTAAACTAAAGTCATAGAAAAACGAAAAGGAGGGAATACGATGAAAAAAGGATTTTCCGTAAAAGCTGTTGTCATTAAGGCAGTTGAAAAGGCTGCAGCAAAATCAGCTGAAGCTGCAGCTAATTCAACATGTTATGTGTGGCAGCATCAGCCTAAGGAAACTGCTGCTGTAAAGAAGCTGAGAAAGTTCTGATGGGCAAGCGGCATCGGCAATGCGTTTTCCGTTTTATGTGTTGTCGGTGTCGTTCTTATTTATGTATGAGCTTCTAACGCTATTGGCAGCGTTTATGAATATGATTTACAGCTGCTCAATGTAAAAAATGCAGCTGCATTTAGCCATGAGGCAGATGCGGTCAAAAATGTTAAGTGGATATTTTATCACGTTTACTATAACTTCGGAGGAAATTATGAAAAGAACACATAAAACGAAATTCAAAAGAACAATGTCGGCAGTTCTTGCAGCTTCGATGGCAGCATCTGTGCTTACTGCAATTCCGGTAAATGCCGAAACGGGTACAGCTACATATACCTATGACGGATATAAGGTGGACTATGCCGTTACAAACGAATGGTTCGGTAATCAGAATGTAAATGTTACCCTGACAAACACATCAAACGAGTCTATCCTTAACTGGGCACTCGGTTATGATGCCACCGGTGAGATTAGCGGCATATGGAACGGATATGTTTACAGCAAATCCGAAGAGGATTACATAATCAAAAATTCGGGCTATAATTATGAGATCGAACCTTTTCAGTCAGTGAATTTCGGATATACATTATCCGGGAATGACCTTGAAACACCCGAAAAGTTTGAACTTTGCTCAAAAAGGGTTGACAAGTCAGATGGTTATGATGTAAAATTAAATGTGACAGAAGATTGGGGCGATGTCTTTCAGGCTGAGCTTATTGTGACCAATACTTCCGATGCTCCCATTGAGGCATGGAAGGTCGATTTTGACAGCAATTTTGAGATCACAAACCTCTGGAACGGCAAGATCATTGAATCAGACGATGCTGGATACAGTGTTGCAAGCTGTATGTGGACTAATCCTATTGCAAGCGGTGATTCAGCTTCAATTGGCTTTACTGCAAGCAAGGCTGAAGGCGAAGCTCCTGCTGTAAGCAATATAAAGCTGTCCGAGGTAGTTATTGAACGAAGCGGTTCTGTTCCTTCCGATGAGCCAAGCGAAGATACTCTTGATATTACTGCTGATGCACAGTATATCGAAAGCGACAGCACAGCCGTTATTTCTTGGAATACCAATGTCAACAACGGCACATTTGAGATCATGTATTCGGAGGATAATGCTGAGTACACACAGGTCGCAAGTGTATCGGGCGATAAAACCTATATCTATTCTCTCGGAGATGCCTGCGGAACGGTATATTTCAAGGTAAGGCAGACCACAGATGGCGGACAGGTCGCTGAAAGCTCTGCTGTATCTGTCGATATTCCCGTGCCTGTTGTACCCGAAAAGCCTGTTGTTACGGTATCTGCCGATTTTGATGAAGAAACAAGCTTTGTTAATGTATCATGGAAAACAACGGCAGAGGGCGGCACTTTTGACATTTATGTTTCCGTTGACAGCGGCGAATTTGAAAAGAAAGCTTCCGTATCCGATACGGTGTCCTATTCCTTTGCGCCCGAAGTGTCGGGCAGCTATGGTATAAAGGTCGTACAGACAACAACAGCGGGAATGACAGGCGAAAGCGAAGCTGTAAATGTTGTATGCACTATCCCCGACCCTGCCGATGATATTGACTGGAACGACACGACCGACACAGACAATGACGGTCTGACAGACGTTTACGAGGAAAACTACTTTGAAACAGATCCCGAAAATGCCGACACAGACGGCGATGGTCTGCCCGACGGATATGAGGTTTACTATCTCGGGATCGATCCCAAGAAGGCAGATTCCGATGACAACGGCATTTCCGATGCTGATGAAGATTTTGACGAGGACAGTCTGAGCAATCTTCGTGAATACGAATTGGGCACCGATCCCTGCAATGCTGACAGCGATTCAGACGGTCTTGCCGATAACGACGAGATCAGTATATACAGCACCGATCCGCTGAAATATG
Source organism: uncultured Ruminococcus sp. (assembly GCA_945877315.1). GTDB lineage: Bacteria > Bacillota > Clostridia > Oscillospirales > Ruminococcaceae > UMGS1889. Next base: position 74,954 of record CAMCRP010000005.1, read on the forward strand.
ATACCGACAGTGACGGTGTTTCCGACAGCGACGAGATCGAACTCGGACTTGATCCCAACAATGCGGCTACCTATGGTATTCCCGATTCGGAGCACACATTTGCACAGCATATCGGCGAAGATTCCGACAATTTTGCGGCTGTAAATACAGATGAAAATCCCTTCAAGGTTTCTGTCGATATTACTGCAGCAGGTGTTGCCGCAAATAATCTTTCCGCCCGTGAAAGCGGATATTCCAATGCAATGAGAAACACCGCCGTTCTGGGGGTATCTCCCGAATTTACCTATACCGAAGGCTTAAAGGTGGAGGACGTTGTCATCAATTTTGACATTTCGGACAGTGCTGCCGCAAATACAAACGGCAAATACGCTGCAATTTCCGACGAATTTGCAGGCATAAAGCGTCTTAATGTTTTCAAGTATTTTGAAGACACAAATATGCTTCTGCCCATCGAAACCTTCCACGATGTGGAAAACAACAGGGTTTACACTCATGTTGACCAGCTTGGCACTTACTGTCTTATGGATATGGAAATATGGCTTGAAAGCATAGGCATTGAAGCGGTAAGCAGCGAATATAATGAAGTTAATGTGGATAAAACAGAAGCTTATGCTTCCAAAATAAATGCACGTCCTGCGGATATAGTATTTCTTATGCCAGCATCCGGCAGCTCGAGCGAACGAGCATATGAAACCATGAAAAAGGCAGCAGAAAAAACTGCCGAGCTCATTTTTCAGAAAATGAGCAATGCCAGAATATCCGTAATCATAGGCGAAAGCTCGGGCGGCCGATATGCAAAGTTCAATAATGGTAATAGGTGGGCTAACAAGAGTGATGACGTTCTGGATATGTTAAGTCAGATGCAATATGAGCATATTGACAAAAAGCTGCCGTTTGTAGATGCTGTTAGAAAGGTACAAAAAATAACTGACTACCGTGATGATGCTCAGAGATTTGTAGTACTTTTTCATTGGACAAAATATGATGATGTGACCAATGTGAATCCATGGGGAAGCGACAGCGCACTAGTTAATCTTGAGGAGAATCCGCTGTATAATTATTCAAGAGTGAATTACGGAGCCTGGTATTATCATCCATCAAACAGTCAATTTGCAACGGATAGTGAATTTCACAGACAGCGTGTGGCACAATTCGAATCACATGGCGGAAAATATATAAATGGATTATATGATCCTGAGAAGATGGCTGAAGAAGTGGCGAAGCATATAACAACTTTCAGATCTGAGGATATAGGAGTGTTCCAATGCATAACTTCGGCAGGTCTTGAATTTATACAGCTTGATTCACCGGTAACCGACAAATATGAATCGGCGGCAGAGTATGCCGAAAGCTGCACTTACAGACCAAGACTGAAGGAACTTTATGGCGGCTATGCCGACACAGACAAGGACGGACTGTTTGATTTCGAGGAGATAAACTTCAGCCTTCACACCCGAAACGGACAGCCGCTGATAACCTTCAACTCTGATGGGACGGTAAATCTCCCTAATCTGAACAATTTACTTCAGAACTATGAGGGCAAATATCCTTATGTTGCAAGCGGATTTGATAGATTTAGTAAAGATCAAGCAACTAAGGTCGATTTTTATAATGTTCCTGTTCTGCCGATAAAGTCGGATCCGACGAGTGCGGATGGGGATGGGGATGGCTTTGAAGATGCAGTTGATAAAAATCCACTAGGATATAAAATTGAAAACAAATCGATTATAATATATGATACAAGCTCGGAAGATATTGATGGTGAAATCAACTACAGAAAAAATTTCCCCCCTGTATTTGATAAAATATCAAATACAGAATACATACCTTGCAATTTTTTTGACAGCAGTGGAATTAACTATTGTGATAATTTTATTGATATATGGAATGAAATTAATATCCCGAAAGCCCCAGAACTCAAAGGTGCTGTTTTTTATGAAATAGAATCGTTAACCATAGTAGCTCATGGTGCGATAGGCGAAATGGCAGGATTCACATCAAGAAATTTATTTGAAAATCAAATTAATAGTATTTCATATCCCATTTCAAAACTAAAGCAGCAAAAGGTTAATAAATTAACATTAGAGATTTGTAACAGCGGAAATTTGGATGCAACAAATGTTGATGGAGATTTGAACATTGCGTTAGCCTTTTTAAAAAGTCAACCAGATATTAAAGAGGTTTACGCTTATGACGGATATGTAAGTTATAATATAACACTTAATAAAAATATAACAAAACCAATTCTAAATCTTTCACAAAAAAACAGCGATGACTTTATGAATAAATCTGTAGAAGTAAATGGACGAGGTCGTTTTTCAAATGGAGAAGTGAAATATTACAGGGACAGTAATGGGAATATCTGTTGCAACAACAAATATAAGTATTGTTTTATTTCCGATACTATGAATCTGTATGATTACCGTTCAAGAAATATTATAACGATTATTGGAGTTACTGATCAATATGATTTATTGTTCAAGCTTGGCACTATTAAATATTTTCCGTTAATAACCGAGGTGATTGTTAATGTTAATTAAAAAAAGAAGAACTGTATTATTCGTAGTAAGTTTATTGATAATTATAATTATTTCACTGCTTTTGATATCTAAGTCATTTGCACAAAAGGCATTCCCTGAGTGCTTCAATATTGATGAAAATTTCGTTTTTGCCGACTGTGCAAGAAGCAGAGGAACAGCAGAATTTGTAACCATCGGCAGTGACGCAACGCTTACAATCTACAATTCACCAAGTGGAACTGTTAGCGGCACGTTTCCTAAAGTACCCGAATATGCTGTTTTGAACAACGTCAAGGGCAATGACCCATTTATCGGTATTATTTTCGATGATAATTCCTTGGTGATCTACCGCACGGAAAGCCTTAATGAACCTGTATTTGAATTTTCAGATGTTGATGATGTGTATGCATCTATTGACATTTTTTCAGATGATGAGGACAGGCGTTCCGATTGCTTTTACTTTGTTTCGCAAATGAAAGCGTATTGTTATGATGTAAAGCAAGCTGCTCTGACGGAGCTTGATGTGAAATTAAAAGCTGCTCCAAAACGAGGTGCCATTGCATTTGTTGACAGCAGATATAAGGAGGGTCCGCTAATCATTTTCGATGATGAAAGCAACGTGAGTATTTGCTATGACGGCAGTACCGAGCGGCTTGAAAATGTATATGCAGTGGATATTATGGGGGCAATGATCTCTGACAAAACCTATCGTTATTGCTCATATGATAGGGATAAGCTTCTGACAGAAGAGGCATCTTTGATTACACATTATCCGGGCAATGTAAAAAAATCATGCTATTATCTTACGAACAAAGGAACCGCTCTGAAAAATGACGGTATGATTATTTACAACTCGTCAGCTTCCTCACGGATAAGCAGTCTTGAAATCAACAAAAAGACAATCAGGAAGATCACAGGCTCAGACTCAGAGGATATTGATTTTTATCTCTATCCTTCACTTGGGCTGAACAGCGGATATATTCGTCAAGGTAATACAATTATCTGTATTGACGAAGATTTTCTTAACAGTCTTTCAAGAAATTATTGGTGGTGCTTTTAATACTTTTGCACATAGAAACATTTCAAAAACGGCAAGCCCCTGTTTGCCTGCAGCATTCGTCCCGGTTTCAAGGTGAATTTTGCAATTCAGCCCAAGCTGTTTGTTGCTCTCAGCGATTTCGAGATCATCGATCCCTTCTTTGACGCAGCTACTATCTCAAGTAAGCCTGTCGAGATCGAGTACGGGGGACAGCAGTTCCTTACTATCATTCTTTCGGAGGATGAAAGCACCGGTGCAGTGAACGTGGCTTACAATTTCGATAAATTTGAGTAGTAATCCTTTATAGCAGCATTTTTCATTCCGAAGAATATATTATCCCAAATAGCCTGCCGAAAGGAAACATAAATACGCTGCTTGACATCATGAAAAACATAAATCACTTATTGTCAAAATATGCCTGAATATATTTTATTGCAGTCCTTGAATGAATTTTCAAGGGCTGTGATTTTTTCTGCTTCAGCCGTAATGATTTCAGTAGGTCATTACCGGAATGTTCAGTAATTGGATGAAATAGCTAATGTGAACTTTAAATTACTAAATAATTAAAATTGTGATTTTAGTTTGTACTTCAATCCCAAAATTTGTACATCAGGCAGAAAGTGTTGAATTTTCGGAGAACGTGTAATATAATCTTCTATAACAGGAGTTCAATAACTTGTTTGAGCGTAAAAGAACATAAAAAAGGAGTATACCTATGAATAATGTCAGAATTTTTAAAATATAATATTAAGTTGGATTTGTTGCTCGTATGGAGATCATATGGAATTTGGGCGACAATATGGAAAACGAAAGTAGCGGCACATATAAGCCTGCCGGTTATCATGATGTGTGTATCGGTGCGGAACGAACCATTGATTAAAATGATAATACGAATATACCCAATGGTGCAGCAGTAAAGCTTAATGCCGAGGTAGTTCTTGGAATAGATAGAGTTGCTGATGATATGTTTATATATGACAATTCATGCAGCGGAATAGCTGAATATGAGGTTTCCGGAACAACTTTGATAAATAAGCTGAAATTAAAAAGTTATCGGTAAAGACTGATGGTTGATCAGGTTTTCAATGGTTACTAAGATATTTCAATTTTGTTTCTTGGATGCTTAGATGAAAGGATTTCCTTTTGTTTGGACATGGCCACATGAGTGTAAATCTGAGTAGTAGTAATGGAACTGTGTCCCAGCATCTTTTGTATGTATCTGATGTCAACGTCCTCTTCAAGCAATAAAGTTGCGAATGAATGACGGAACATATGAGGAGTAATGTGCATATTGCTTCCAGACAAAGCCGCATACTTATTGATCATAGATCTGACAGACTGTTCTGTTAAGCGATTGTTGAATTTGTTGACAAAAAAATATCCGCAAGCTGAAATATCTTCCTTGAAAAGGTGAAGGTAATTGTTTATTGCATTTTGGACTGCTTCGTTTTCTATCTGAATGATTCGCTCTTTTGCACCTTTTCCATAGAATTTTATGGTATTGTCGGTAACGTTTACAGAAGATGGTTTGAGTGAACAAACCTCTGATACTCTTGCCCCTGTAGCAAACAGCAATTCCAGAACTGTAATATCTCTTGTGACTGATTTTCTCCGATATTCAGTAGAAGCGGAGTTTAGTTCTGAATATGCGGCAGATAAAATCCCACTAATTGTATCCAGGGGTATGGTTTTTGGGAGCATTATCGGTTCTCTGAAAGTTGTTTCAATTTTATCAAATGGATTGATCTCGATTATATCTTCAATCATCAGGAAATGGGTAAAGGCTTTCAAAGTTGCGATTTTACGTTTAGCCGTTTTAGGTTTAAAAGAGTTATGTAAAAACGAGAGGTAATTACATATGGTTTTCCTGTTGTATACTCCCTGCGAATGTTGCATAAATTGCTTCAGATCAATAGAATATGCTTTTATGGTTTTATTGCTAAGCGTTTTTCTGTTTTTACAGTAATCTAGAAAAGCGGTAGTCATCATTGTTAAATCGAACATAATTGTTCTCCTCCTTATATGGTTTATACATTAATTATATATCGTGGAGGAGAATTTGTCGAATTTAGCGGTTCCGAATTCGTCAATATATTACGATAATTGTATTTTGCGATACCAAATATATAGAGCTAAAACATAAGATAACTTCAAATTATCATCGCTTTGTGAAAAATGATTGGGGGTAATTTCTTTCATGTTAATAGAAAATAAAGGGGAACAGGCGGGTGCAATTCCTAATGGTTATATTGTCTTTTTATCTGGAGTACCAGGTGTTGGGAAAACAACCATATCATATGAATTGCTACAAAGATTTAATAAATTTAGAATAATTGAGGAAACTGATTTAATTAGAGAAATATTGCGTGGTTATAATGAGTATTTACATACAGAATTTGGAGATGAGATTTCATTCGTTTTTGAAAAAATTAAAATAAGTGAACACGGAATAATTCTTAATATGGAAGAGGTTAAAAAACAGTGCATTATTATGAAAAGTTCTCTTGAACAAATTGTTAGAAGACAGCAACGGAAGGGAATTGCAACAATCATTAATGGGGTTCATATTATTCCAGAAGTTTTAAATGGGCTTGCAGGAAATTACAATATAATTTATATAAATTTGTACGTAACAGATGAAAATATTCTTTATGAAAGGCTATCAAAAAGAAATTCCTTACATATGCTAAAATATGTGCCACTTATTTATAAAACCAATTATGAGTTATATCTAAGTACCGAAAATTTAGCTGCAAATAATTCACATGTTTATAACGTTAATGTATCTAACTTAAATATAGACGAAGTAATAAAAAAAATTATTAGTTACATAACAAATGGTATTAAATAGAGTTATTGAATTCCATAGCATTATTCCAAACCCTTTCATACTTTTTCACACATCTTTGCCCTTTAGGGGACTCAACGCTAAACACTTCAAAACTAGTGTTAGTTAGTAATTGCGGATATCCATTGCTATCAAATGATGGCCTTGAGTATATAATACAATTATCTAGTCTTATGATTATTTCATCTCGCTTATTATCATAAAGTCTAAAACATTTTCTTAGCTGTCCATTATCTTTAATTATATTTTTTGCTCTTAAAATACAAGTCTTCAATTCATTCCTAAATATTTCCTGATGCTGATGTGCATTATTTACCTCATCAGAATTTGGATTTAAAAACATACATCTAAAGTCAATTCCATCCATATCGGTACCATAATATGACTTTTCTTCCAGATAGTCAAAAAATAATTTGAAGTTTCCGCTAAGTAATTTCATGTTTTTACGTCCATATATCCATAGGTATTTTCCTGTATACATAAAATATTCTGTAATGATTTTAAGCAAATCAAAACTTTCAAATCCGGTGAGAAAACAAGCAGTTTTGTCGTGAAAATATGGATTCTTCAAGATAAAACAATTGTTATGGATTAGTTTATCAACAAAATCCTCACAATTTATATCTACTTTTCTAAATTTATCCTTTATATTCTCTACTTCTTGAATATATTTTTCTACTTTATGTGAATTGGATTTAGTAAATGGGACCTTAAATGCATCTAACAAGTTATTAATAAAATTTTTGTTGTTATATGAGATTTCTCTGGCAATATTCATTGGGTTATCAATCCATGAATGCCAATTTGGATCATTATCAAAAAGCAACGGAATAACTATTTTTTTAGCCCCGCGCGCATACCCTGCTTCAAATAACATCCATGGCGATTTTTGATTTTCTCTAGTAAAACACAACACAAGTTTCTCACATTCTTGTATGTTTTGCAAAATTTTTGCTTGAACATCTTCACCAGCTTTTATATCTAATTCAGATTCAAAAACGTCTATTTCAGGATCAAGGCTTTGCAACAATTCTTTGGTTTTACGAGCAAGTTCCCCGCTTTCTGGTTTGGACCAACTTATAAATACTTTCATGATTTTCCTTCCTTTTTTTATGTGAGAAACATTAATTATCATAAATTCATTGAATGATAATTTGAAGTTATCTTATGTTTACAGATACTTTTGATCATATAGAGTTATATTATGTGCCGATACCATTGCAGAAAGGAATGCTGTATTATGAATAGAAGTAGAATTATTGATCACGATAGCCAGCAAATACAGTTTGATCACGTTTTTGATTGTGAGATTAATCCTAATCCCAGTATTCCGTTTCTGCAATCAAGGGGAATTAAACCTTCGCCAATATTTGATACATATTGGCGATATGCAGCCGAACGACAGCAGGTATTTATGAAAAGAAAATCAGGAGTTTCTTTCCCTTGGACTGATGATGATATACTTTTAAAGTACAAATTTACCAATGTTTATAGAGCTTCTGATCGTGTAAGTCAATACTTAATAAAAGAAGTTATATATTGCGGCGGCTCGGGAAATGTTTTTTCGCCTGAGGACACTTTTTTTAGGATTATTCTATTCAAGTTATTTAATAAAATAGAAACTTGGGAATACCTTGAATCTGAATTGGGAACTATTGATTTGAAATCATATTCATTTGACAGCTATTATTCTCTTTTAAATAGCTTGCTTGAAGAAGGAAAACGAATTTATTCCGCGGCATACATAATGCCATCAGGCACTTCGTTTGGATGTAATCGTAAGCATGGAAATAATCTAAGATTGCTTGAACTAATGATGTCAGAGCATTTAGTCACAAAGATTTCAAAGGCAAAAAATTTATTGGAGCTATATGAATTGTTGCTGAGTTTTCCTTCAGTGGGAAAATTTCTTGCTTTTCAGTATGCTATAGATTTGAATTATAGCGATTTATGTGATTTTAGTGAAATGGATTACGTTGTTGCCGGCCCTGGTGCAAAAAGCGGGATATCTAAAATGTTTTTAGATACCAATGGTTACTCTGATGAATATATTATTCAGCTTATGGCAGAAAACCAGGAAGAAGAATTTAAACGACTTGGGTTAGAATTTGAGTATTTGGGGAAAAGAAAACTACAACTGATTGACTGCCAAAATATATTTTGTGAAGTTGATAAATATACAAGGGTTGCTTTTCCTGATTATATAGGAAATAATCGCTCACGAATTAAACAACACTTTACGCCTAATCTTGCACAACCTATCGAATATTTTTATCCTCCCAAATGGGGTATCAACTGAGGTGAACTTATGTTTAATAGTTTTCATGGAGAAACTGCAAATGATATTTGGAAGCAAGCATTTGAGGCAGTGAAGCTTTCAAATATTATAGAAAGTAGGTGTGGTAATACAAGAGAATTGTTACATACAACATTATCGATTAACAATCCACTTCAAAAGTGGGTAACTTGTAAATCACCTCCAATTAGTATTGGGTATGCACTTGCCGAGTTAATCTGGATTTTGCATGGATCTGACGATTCTCAGACTATAAATTATTGGAATCCGGCTCTTCCTCGATTTGCGGGAAATTATAAGTCATATCCCGGTGCATATGGTCAAAGAATTATATATAGGTATGGTTTTAATCAACTTGAACGAGTGTATCAGACATTAAAGAATCATCCTGAAAGCAGACAGGCAGTTATGCTGATATGGGATCCCAAAACAGATTTACCAAAGTCAAACGGCGTTCCTAATAATGGAGATATTCCTTGCAATGTATGCTCTATGATAAAGATAAGGAAAGGTAAACTTGAATGGACACAGGTTATGAGGAGTAACGACCTTGTTTTAGGATTGCCATATAACTTGGTTCAATTTACATCGATGCAAGAGCTTCTTGCATCATGGCTGAATGTGGATGTCGGATCATATAATCACATAAGCGATAGTTTACATATTTATACAGATAAGGAGTCTGATTTAGGAATCCAAACAACAGGATACTATAATACGGACTCATTAAGCATAAAGAAGGAGGATTTTGATCATGTAATACAATCCATATATAATGTGATGGAAAAGCTTTCTCATACCAATGTTCAACCCTATGAATTACTCAAATTATCAGAACTGGACTTGGGTTATGAGGCCTACAATAACATCTTAAGGATAATTTGTGCGTATTCTGCATATAGTAATCATTTTACGGATTTGCAGAATGAAATAATGAAATACTGCACCAATAAATGTTATGTTCTCATGTGGACAAATTGGCTGCAAAGTAAAACTAGGAGGTAAAAATATGTCTAAGACCATTAATTTATTTGTATCGCATAAGGGAGAAGATGAAAGAAAAATTGACGCCTTCAAAAAACTTATGGAGAAAAAAGGATACGATTTTAGAGATAGCTCTATAAGGGAAAGTGAACCCAACAAGGCACATGACGAGGAATACATAAAAAATAAGTATTTAAAACCGGCAATTGATTGGGCAGGGACAGTTGTAGTTTTAATAGGAAATAATACTCATAAAAGCGATTGGGTTAACTGGGAGATTGAATATGCCCAGCAGTGTGGAAAGAAGATAATAGGCGTTTATCTACAGGGCGAAAAGGATTCTGAACTTCCTGAAGCATTAAAAGACTACGCTGAATCGTGTGTTGGGTGGAATGCTGAAAAGATAGATGAAGCCATAAGAAACGATCGTGTTATTTGGGAGGACTCAAATGGTAACCCTATAACACCAAATGTTTCGTCGCACATCAGCTGCTAGTGAGAATCATGAAGATATATTCTTATATAGTAAAACGAGATTACGGTTTTGCTCCAAATCCATTCTATGGTTATTGTACATTAGCTACTTGTAAACCTGTTATAAGAAAACACGCCGAAATTGGAGATATAATAATAGGCATTGGTTCCGGCGAAAAAAATAGTGTATATAAGAATAGAGCGATTTTTGCTATGATAATCTCTGAAGTGTTAACTTACGATCAGTATTGGAACGACATAAGATTTCAGAAGAAAAAGCCGGTTATGAGGGGCAGCAAAAAACAGATGTACGGAGATAATATATATCATACGTCATTTGAGACCGGTGTAATTGTTCAAGAGTACAGCCACCATAGTTATCCCGATGGAAGCACAAATTATCTGAATTATAAAAGAGATGTCCCCGGTGAAAGAGTGCTTATATCCCGTGAGTTTTGGTATTGGGGCAGAGAGGCAATAAAAATTCCACCCCATCTATTGAAATTAGCTGATGTAAAGCGAGGACATCGAGTTTACGAGAATGCTGCTTTTACTTCTGAAGTTTATAAGTGGTTAAAAGCTTTAAGCGATAGCGGATATATTGGGAAGCCATGCAAATTTTCCGGTGACTATCAATGGTATGATGGAAGATAATAAGTTTATTTGGAGGAGTTATGAATCATTTTTCACCTTTATCAATACAGTTTGTTTGGCATCCTGATGACAGCCAATCTGTAGTGCCCATAGTAAATTATTGCAAGAAAAACCTCTCGCGTGATCAAGATAATCCTTTTTTACGCTCGTTAGATTTTCCCATATTCTGTTTTTCCTCAAAAACAGAAAGCGTACCTTCGCCAATAAATAAAATGTCCGAGAAGACGTTAGTTTTTGTGTTCGTTGGAACCGGCATTATAATATCTGAGGAGTGGAAAAAATATATATTTGAGAATTGTGAAAATGAAAACGTAAAAAAAGTTTATATTGCACTAAATAACTATGCATTCAATTTGAAGGAAATAGAAAGAACAAATTGTATCCGTTATGAAGAGCATTCTGCTAAATTTTCCGATGAAATGCTTCATCGAAGAATGTTTGTGGATATATCACATGAAATATATAGATGGTTGTTAGAGAGTGATAAGCATAATCAGCTGAATTTGTTTATTAGTCATACTAAAAATGACGTTAATGGTGTAATTTTAGCAAAAAAATTAAAAGAATTCATTGATTCTGACACGAGGATGAAAAATTTTTTTGATGTAAATGATATACAAGCCGGCGATGATTTTAACGATACTATATGTGAAAATATTAAAAAATCCACTTTAGTTGTTGTTCATTCCAATACTTATTCATCAAGATTTTGGTGTCAAAAAGAAATATTATGTGCAAAACAAAATGGTCGACCCATTATTGAAGTCAATTGTATAGATGGTTATGAGGATAGAAGTTTTCCTTTTATGTGTAACTATCCTACAATTAGATTTAACGATAATATACTAGACGTAATTGAACTTGCATTAATGGAAACAATTCGTTTTTATTATTGTGATATGCTTATGGGCATGTACAAGGAAAATGGTTATTTAACTGATGTAAAAACTTTTAATAGCGTTCCCGATAGTTTTATGATTAATGAAGCTGAAGAAGAAATAGTAGTACATCCGGAACCGGAGTTGTACCCCGATGAATACAAGATATTATCCTCAAAAAAAATAATTACTACGCCGTTATCTTTCAGGAAGTCAAATATACAAAATAAAAAAATCGGTATTTCCATATCAGATGCTCCTGAAGAGGATATGGAACGACTTGGTCAAGATGGTAATAATCTTAAATGCCTATCTAAAATTCTAGCACAAAAAATAATCAGAAGTAAAGCTACAGTGGTATATGGCGGAGATTTACGCCCTAACGGATTCACACAATTTCTGTTTGAAGAGGCAAGGATAGCGAAAATTAATCGTATTGATGATAAAAAAATTCTTGTTAAAAACTTTATATCATGGCCTGCTCAGCAATTTGAAAGCGAAGAAATTAAGAAGTGGAGTGCCGAACATATGGGAATATGCAAATTTATAAGGTGTCAGGCTCCACATTACGCAAATAGTATCACCAAATCTGCAATAGATGAATATATATGGGGGCGAAGTCTCACAGCTATGCGTGAGGAAATGATTGATGAATGTGATATTAGAATCTGTGCAGGTGGAAAGGTAATCAATTATAAAGGGTGTATGCCCGGAATCCTTGAAGAAGTACTCATAGCTGTTGAAAAAAGAAAGCCTGTTTATATTCTCGGTGGATTTGGCGGAATTAGCGAAAGAATATGTCGATATATTCTAACGGGAGAACTGCCGAAGGAACTTACACGAGAATGGCAGCTTGATAATTGTGATGGATATTCTAAACTCATTAAAGAATATGATGATCATTCTATTGTTATAGATTATTCCAGAATTGAGAGTATAAGTATGGAATCTCTTAATAATGGACTTTCAGAAGAGGAAAACAAGCGTTTATTTACAACACCTTTTCTTGAGGAGATAATATATCTCATATCTCAGGGATTAAGGAATCTTTATTCCTAATCTAAGTGAAACCTGATTCTGAAAAATAAACAGTATAAACTCATTTCGTACAGCAAGAGACAGCAGCTGATTATTATGTTTCATACTTTTAGGGCTAATTGACTATAAAGTATAGATGCAAGAAGTGAGCGTATGCTAATGAAATTATTAGAGAAATTTTTCAAATTGGTTTTTTTATATATGAAAAAATATCAGTCGAAGAAAACGGAAATGGTTTCATAATATGAGAAACCCATGTAGTATATATTTCCTGAACATGGTATAACTCTGTACTTGCAAATAGGCTTGATATTATGAAACACGCTTTTGATATGAGAAATGTGAGTGGAATTTTTTATCAGAAGCAGTGTATCGAAATGTGAAAAGCAGATAATGTACTTGCATAGGCTAACCGTCTTTATGAAAGCTGTGTCTTATTAAAGAGGGAGCAAATACAGTTATAAACAGAATTATAAAGTGAGGTAATTAAAATGGAATGGAAACAGCTTTTATGTGAAAAACGTCAATCGACTACAAAATACGGTAGCAAAACAGACCTACGGAATGAATTTCAGAAGGATTATCACCGAATAATCTGCAGTGCTTCATTCAGGCGTTTGCAAGATAAGACACAGGTCTTTCCTTTGGATAAAAGTGATTTTGTGCGTACAAGGCTTACTCACTCTCTGGAGGTCGCCTCCTTTGCAAAATCCCTGGGACAAACAGCTTTTCAATATCTTATTGATAACAACAGAGATGAAGAATTAACACCGGAAATCAAGGAAAAAGTATGCAGCATTCTTGAATGTGCAGGACTGCTGCATGATATCGGAAACCCTCCCTTCGGGCACTTCGGAGAGGATTCCATTCGTAATTGGTTTAAGAGCAATCTGTCCAAAATAGAATTTAAAGGCACTTCTGTCGAGAATTATTTAAATGAGCAGATGAAGAAGGATCTGTATCATTTTGAGGGCAATGCTCAGGCGCTGCGTCTGCTTACAAAGCTGCATTATCTTGTTGACGAAAATGGTATGCATCTGACCTATGCTTTGCTGAACACATTGATCAAATATCCTGTGTCATCGTGCGGAATCGATAAACACAGCGGAAATATCAAGGATAAGAAAATGGGATATTATTTTGCAGAGCATGAGCTTTTTGAAGATATAACAAAATCTACAGGAGCAATTGACTGCCGCTATCCGCTTACCTTTCTGCTTGAAGCGGCTGATGATATCGCATATCATACTGCCGATATTGAGGATGCGGTCAAGAAAGGCTTTTTAAGCTATTCTCAGCTGCTTGAGGAACTGCGAAGCGAAGTTTACATTAAGAAATGTGCAAATGAACAGGAACTGCATAGCTATAAAACAGCTGTTGATGTGCTTGAAGAGAAATATGATAAAGCCAAGGAAAAAGGTATACCGAATCCGGAATTCAACGCTGTACAGAATTGGATAATTTATGTGCAGGGGCAGCTTCTATATTGTGCATCTTATGGATTTACAAAGAATTATCAAAGTATTATGGATGGAACTTTTTCTTCTGAAGTAATAAGCGTTTCACGAGGGAAAACGTTGTCTGAGGCATTGGGAAACATAGCTTGTAATCATGTTTTCAAATCCAGCGAAATTTATAAAACAGAGATCGCTGCAGGAAATATAATCAACTTTCTGTTAGATAAATTTGTACCTGCCGCCGTTAATTATGATACAAACAAGGAACTTTCGCCTATGGATAAAAGAATTATTCATCTGATTTCGGATAATTACCGTCAGATTTATAAAATATATTCCGGCGGCAAAGACGAAAACGAGAAGCTGTATTTAAGGCTTTTGTTAGTTACCGATTATATATGCGGTATGACAGATAGCTTTGCTAAAAGATTGTATCAAGAGATGACCGGAATAATTTAAATACTACTGGGGTATAAAAAATAAACTGTGTAAATGATTTCCCCACACAACATTGACCACAATAAAATGCAGCCAAACAAGGCAACGCTGAGGAGCGCCCCAACGCAGGCTGCG
>CAMCRP010000006.1 GCA_945877315.1 uncultured Ruminococcus sp.
TAATGTCTGCTTTTGCCGCCGCTAACGGGCGGCAAAAGCAGACATTAAATAATAACGCAAATCATTTTTTAAAGCAAACGGCAAAAATAATTTTACTTGACGTTTACTGTAAATCACCCCCGCCTTTGACAGAAAAATAAGTTGGTATTTACTGCAAAAATGAAGCAAAAAACTTCCCTGCCTGTGGTATTATTTTATTACGGAAATAATACACGAAAGGCAGGGATTTTTTTATGACTGATTTTTTTAAGGCGGTCATTGATATAAAGAAATATACCGAATCGGGGGATAAGGAGGGGCTTTGCAGAAGCATTGCCATATGCAGCGACAATTATTACAGTGATGTTGGAAGTATTCTGCATGTCCTGCTTATGAATGTTATGACAGAACGTCCGCTGCTTCTGGAGGATAATAATGTTTACAAGGAATGGACAGCCGCAATTCGTATGGCGGACAACAGCTTTTACTCTAATTGCAAGGGTCTGTCAATGATAAGAAGTACGGTTCTGCGGGCGGTCATCTTCAAGGAAAGGAATGAAGCGGATATACTGAAAATGGCGGAAAACTGCTTTTTGGGCACATCGGGAAATCTGACTGTAAACGTCTTTTCCGAGCACAGCGAAAGGGAGATATTCTGCAAGTCTGTTATAATGGCTGCCGATCTGTTCGATAACTGCGAGGTCATTGAGTATGAGGCGGAACGTTATGCCGAGGAGCCGAATAAATACCAAAGCTATGAGTCCGTCTGGATGCTGGTAAGAGCACTGGCGGACAGGGAGATGTTTCCGCAGCTGGACAGGCTTTATAAGAAATTGTTCGATTCCGATTTCGGAAAGCTGATAGGCAGCTGCTATATCTTTGAGCACTGGGATAAGGACTGCATGGGCTATATAAAAATGCTCTATCGGAGATATGTTACGGGCGGCAGGATACTTGACGATGAAAATGAGCGTATTTGCAGGCTTATTGATGAGAACGGCTCGGAATACATAAGGTCATGCCTTATGCTCAGAGGAATATGGAACGGTACGCTCAATATGATAAATCACGCAAATATCATGGAAATAAAAAAGCTTCTGGAGATAGGGTACAGGATAAACGACCTTTCAGCGGCGATCCATTTTATCAATCGGTTTGATGAGAATGACGAGCAGTATAAGCTTATAATGGAAATGATAGGGGAGTCACCGTATATTTATATTGAGGAAATGTTCAAGCTTCAATACCCCACCGAACGCTACTGTCGGCTGCTTGACATAAAAAATGCCGCTGTCAGCCTTGATAATCACAATGGCAGCAAGGAGTCTGTCAATCTCTTTTCGAGTTACTTTACCGAAAGCCGAATGAAGAAGCTCCCGAAGAGTATGCCGCTCCTTCTGACCGATGATGTGCGTGAAAATGACTGCCTTGAGCAGGTCATAAGGGACAAGGCAACAGGCTTTGAATATATCCTTAAAAGGATAGATTTTAATGCGGAGCAGCTGACGGGGCTTGTGGATATGTGCATAAAACACAACAATATAAAGGGTCTTAATCTGGTACGCAGAAGGCTGGACGAAAAAATGCGGAAGGGAGCGGAAAATAATGCAGGTAAGAGATGAATATCTGAGAGCTGTACCGTCGGAAACTATGCGCAGCTTTCTTTCGGAAAAGATGGCTTCGGGGGAATTTTGCCCTTCCCCCGAGGATATGGTTTCGGCGGTTTTTTGCAGTCGGTGGGATATTTTTGAAAAGGCGGACTTTTACCGTCTGCTGCTTGGCGAGGAGCTTTCCGAGGACACAAGAGGGCAGCTTGAACGGCTTATCTCCTTCACGGAATTTATCGGGGAGTGCGTCGAGAACAAGTCTTTGAGATACGCCTTTGTATGCGAGGACTTTTTATCCGAGCCCAAACGGGAATATGTCTTTAACAGCTTCCGCAGGGCGGCAAAGTATCTCAGAAAAACGGACGGCTGCTATATGTACCTTAAGGACAAACGGGAAAAAAGAAATGTTGCCGAGCTGATAACGGACAGGCACCTTCGCATTACCGATGCCAATGAGTATCACCCCCATGGTTGGCGGCGTGAGAAGGGCGACATTACGGCGCATTATGTGAAATATCCTGTGCCCTTCAAGGTGGGAGATGTTGTTTATTCCGCTGCTGACCCACAGCATGAGCTTTTCTGCGTTGTGAATACGGAGCAGCCCGATAACTGCATGCTTGCCGATTGCCGGGATTCCTGCGTAACGGTTATCCCATATAAATTCCGAAGCTATGCCACTGCCGATGAAGTCAGAGCGCATTACGAAAGGCTGTCAAAAAATTCGGGTATCTGCTTTTGCAATGACATCAGCGAGCTTGATGTTATTTCTCGTACCCATGAGCATTTCCATCTTCTATATACGGAGTCGGCGGGTAATGTGGAAAGTGAAATTTCACCGCCGCAGAACCATTAAGCAAAAAGAAAGGAAGGATAGAATATGATCGGAGTACCTATACCTATTTTCAATGTTCTTAATTTCAGCGAATATATCTGTCAGGACAGGGCGATAAGGGCTGCCATAGGCGACTGCTCCGCCGAGGAATTCAGAAAGGCATTGACAGATGTATATAAGAAAAATGAGGAGCCGTCGGAGGGTAATACGGGTTTTGAGTTCCCGAAGAATAACAGTCGCTGTGATACGCTTATCGGTCTGATACTGTCGTCACTGCGTCTGCATGACAAGCTGAGGGTGTATTATGAGGTAAGGCGGGAGGCTGAGTTTCATGCCAATCATATTGAGCCCGCAGAGTACGCCCTTCTTGTCAGCTGTCTGAATAATGATGACATATCGGCTGAGTATATTATCCGAAATGAGCTTGATTTTTCGGAGCTTGGCAATGGGGTATATTTATTTGAACCGATGTATTTCCTTATGATAACGGGAAAATATCATCTGATACCTGCTGTTGTGGAAAGGTATAACGAAACCTGCTTTCCCTTCGGAAATTACAGCCTGTCGAATATGTCGGGCAGATTTGCGTATGAGGCTGCGTCGGCTGCTTTTTTCGGGGACAGGGAGCTTTTGGCTGTCTTGTTTGACCTGGGCTTCTGTCTGAATGACGCACTTATTATTCAGCTTTTCCCATACCCTGATGCAATGGGATATATCATAAATAATTTTTACGATAAATTGGGTTCGGACAAGCCTGTGGATATTTTCGAGCTTATTAAGAGAAAATTTCACACGGAGGGAATCCTTGACCTGGCATTGCAGATAAGATTAAGCTATGGCACAGACGCCTTTAAGCGTTTCACAGCGGGGCTTGAACCCATGAAAAAGACAGCAGTTTTGCACAGCAGTACGATCCGCCGATACAGTCCGTCCTTCGGCTTTCCCGAAATGACAGAGGAGGTAATTTTTCTGAAAGGATCCGCCGAGAAGGAGCTTACCATAGTTATGGACGCCTGCGACGATTCGGTTATCTTTTATGACGTTGAGAAGATACTTGACGGTCACAGCGTAATATATGACCTTACAGACTGTGACGGAAAGGATATTTTCTGGATGCTGAGCAATTCCGAGCTAAAGGATCTGCTGACTAAGAAAAATATGATTTTCAGCAGGTCGGAGATAAGCGATGCCGTTCTTGCTATTCTCGGCAGGAACAGCAGGCAGCTGACCGAGCTTCTTATCGGGAAGGGTATAATAAACAAGGATAATTATGAGAAGGCGCTGGACTATTTGGTTTCCGAGAAATATCTGAATTCGCTTGCTGCGCTGAATAATGCTAATTTTTAATACTAATCTTTCATCAATATATAGGCAAAAACGTAAAATTAAGGAAATACTGATTAATGGGTGTTCCCCCGCCTTCGGCGGGGGAACACCAACCCTGATACGTCAATCAGGTAACAAAGAAAATGAAATTATTGATTTAATCAGTGGTTCCTTAAAAATTATATCAATTAATTATAGCAAACGACATAAATAATTTTACATTGAGTGTAATTGGGGTTATAACGTTTACTATACGAATATGAAAGGAAGGATAAAAATGTATGGTACCGCCATAAAAACTCAATTCAGCGAATATATTTGGCAGGACAAGGCAATAAGGGCGGCAATAGGCGGCTGCTCTGCCGAGGAATTCAGAAAAATCCTGACCGAAATGTATGAGAAGGAAACGGAAATGTCACAGCATTGGTCCATAAATGTCGGCTGCTGTGAAATGATGGTCAGCCTGATACTGTCGGTGCTGCGCAGGCAGGACAAGCTAAAGGTGTTTTATGAGGTGAAGCGAAATGCCGTAAACAGCGTGGGACATGCTGAGTATGCAAAGTATTCTCTGCTGATAAGCTGTCTGAATAACGACGATAAAGCAGCTGAGTATATTATCGAAAATGCTCTTTGCTTTTCGGATATTGACTGCCTGATTTATTTCACCCACCCTTTGTATATACTTATGCTGACGGGAAAATATTACCTGATACCCGCCGTTTTGAAGAAGGCAAATGAGCTTTGCTTTCGTGAGTTCCTTTGGGACGTTGAGGAATCGGAAAAGGAGGATAACAGCTTTCGGTTTTTCGGCGCTTCTTCGGTATACAGTATAGCGTCGGCGGCATATTTCGGGGACAGGGAGTTTCTGAAAGCAGTATTTGACAACGGCTATTCCATTGACGGGGAAATGGTGCAAAATCTTTATTTCGAGCCGAAGGCATTGGAGTTTATCATAAGTAATTTTTACGATAAAATGGGTCTTGATAAGCCTTTGGGAATCTATGAGGCGATCAAGGAAAAATTCGGTACGGAGGAAATACTTGGAATGGCAATAAAAATACGCTCCATGTATGGCAATGAGGAGTTTGACAATTTCAGTGAAGGGATCCGTCCCATGAAAAAGACAAATGAGTTGAGCAGCAGCATTATTTTCCTTTACAGCCCGCCGTTATTATGGCCTGAAACAGGCATGGAGGCGTACTTTATGAGGGATTCGGCAGAGAAGGAGCTTACTGTAAGTCTGAGCCGAGGTGAAAATCGTGTGCCCTTTTATGACGCCGAGAGGATATTTCCCGATCACAGCATTACATATGATATGACAAATATAGATGACGAGCGTTTTCTCGTCATGCTCAGCAATAAGGATCTGAAGGATACTCTTGTAAGAAGGGTCATCTTTAATAAGTCATTTGCGGAATGTGTTGTAAGGGAGATACTTAACAGAAACAGCAGGCAGCTTACAAGGCTTCTTATAGAAAAGGAAATGATAAACAAGGATAACTATGAGGAAATACTTGACTATGCAGTTTCCCAAAAGCTGCTTGATGTGCTGGCGGTGCTGCCCAGCTCGTCTGCGCTTGCTGCAGCGGGAAAGGAGTGATGCAATATGATCGGCAGCTTTATCGGCAGCAGCGACAAAATTTATTTCGGTGACTTTATCCGTCAGGAGAAGGTTATAAGGGCTGCAATAAGCGGCTGTTCTGCCGACGAATTCAGGAATGCTCTGACGGATATGTACAGTGAGGAGGAAAAATTAAGCGGATATTATTTTGACGAAAATATCATCTGCTGCAATTTGGCAGTCAGTCTGATACTGTCGGTGACTGGGCAGCAGGATAAATTAACTGCCTTTTATGAGGCGCAGAAGAAGGTGAAAATAGGTACGGATACGATACCCTCGGCAAATTACTCTTTTTTTGTCAGCCTTCTTGAAAATGACGATGAATTTGCCGAATATATTATCCGAAATGAGCTTGAATCCTCTGATTTCAGGGAAATGTGGTATTTTGTAAATCCCTTGTATCTTCTTATGCTTACGGGGAAATATCATTTGCTGAAAATTGCTCTTGACAGGTGCATTGAGGTCTGCAATAAGGAAAAATGTACCGCTGAAACGGACGAAGCCTTTTACGGCGAGAGTATGTCCTTTGTAGTCGCTTCGGCGGCTTATTTCGGGGATAGGGAGTTTCTGACGCTTCTGTTTGACAGCGGCTATCGCATGGACGAGGATATTGTGGTTCAGCTTTATTCCGAGCCGGATGCAATGGAATTTCTCATAGAAAATTACCTGCATAGGACGGGAGCGGATAAGCCCCTTTCCGTTTGCGGATTTGTCAGGGAAAATTACACCACTCAGCAAAAGCTGGAAATGGGCTTGCTGATACTTCATTGCTATGGACAGGAAAAATTTGAGCGTTTTCTGGAAGAGCTCAGTCCCATGGAAAAGGTACATATTTTAGATAACAATGCTGTTATGCCATACATTACCGTAGAATGGTCGTCTGCCGACAAGGGAAAGCTTTTTCTGAATTCCCTGGCGGAGAAGGAGCTTACTGTTATTATGCACGAGTATGACATTATGGACATTTACGATATTGAGAAGGTCTTTTCGGAGCACAGTCTTACCTATGAGCTGGAATACGATGACGATTTTTTTGAGTTCCTAAGCAATAGAGCGCTAAAGAATATTCTCACGAAAAATTTCATCTTTAAGCCGTCCCTTAACGGCGGTATCTTGCAGACGATCCTTAGCAGAAACAACAGACAGCTTACAAAGGTTCTTATCAAAAACGGAATGATAAACAGGGATAACTATGAGGAAATACTCGATTATGTTATCACCAACAGGTATCTTAATGCGCTTGCGGTGCTGAAAAATTCAACATTTTAAAAAATGAATTTCTATTGCTTTTCTGCGGCGGATAAGGTATAATAATTTTGGAAAAACGGGTAATTTACCCGAAAATATTACAAGGAGTAGGATTTTTATGGCAGTTTATTTTGATCCAATGGCAAACGGAAGATATGGCAAGCCTGCACAGCCCATATTTGCGGCGGGCAGAGAAACGGCGGAGTATCAGGAGGGCTTTCTGCTGGGCTATCTTCACAATATGCGTCATTATGACCTGAGTCCTATATTCGGTATAGGTACATTCGGGATAGGCACTCTGACCGTAACGGCGTCAAGCTCCGTAGTAGAGCGGGGTATCACCTCCGATTTTGACGAGCCGCATATCCGCACGGGACTTACAAACCCCGTTTTGCTTCACCAAAAAACACTCTGGACAGGCAGCGGAAAGATCACGGAGAAATCGGGCAGATTGTTTGGCAGTCTGAAACAGATGGGAATGGAGTTCACAGGAAAAAATTCGGTATACGGTAATGTCACATCGATCAGCTGTAATCGGTATGTGGAGCAGCTTATAACCTTTTGGGGCTTTTCCGTTTTCAAAAGGCCTGAGGAGTCATGCCTTTCCATAATACCGCTTTTCTTAGGCTATGACAACATCAGCGGCGACTGTGCATGGGACAGCGATGCTGCCTCCGACGGCGTAAACAGCGCATCGGAAACCACCGCCGACGAGCTTTGGAGAAGGCAGATATCCGAAAAGCCCGCCCTTCCCGACAGCAGCAGATTGGACGAATTCAAAAGAGGCTTCTTCGACGGCTACAATTTCAAATAAATAAAATACCGACAAATGGGTGTCCCCCCGCCTTAGGCGGGGGACACCCATTGTCGGTATTTCCTTAGGTATATATTTCTACCCGCCGAAGGCGGGTAGAAATATATATGACGTTTACTATAATCAAGGTCAGTCCTTGTATTTCACAAGCTCCACCCAATCGGGGACGAAGCAGTAATTGTCATAGCAGAACATGGGGTCATTATCAACGGGAACGAAAAATGTGGTGCGGTACTTTGGCTTTTGCTCGGGGAAGCTGCCCATGGCGTCGGAGAAGAAAAACAGCCCCTTCAGCTTTTTGCCGCGGTTCATTTTGGAGAATTCATCGGCGTAATCAAATACGCACTCGAAGCTTGTGCCGCCCCAGCCTACACCCTCGTAGTCACGGATAAGCCTTTCGGCGTCCTTTCGGGAGCGTATGATCTTTTCGCTTGTTATCTGAGTGTCAAAGGTGACCACATGGATATTTACCGAGCTGCGTATATTCAGCTGCTCAAAAAGCGTGTATATCTGACGCAGAAAATTCACGGCAATATCGCCGCTGCAGGAGCCTGACATATCTATGGCAATGATTATATCGGTAACGCTGCACTGCTCCCTCGTTTCGCTGAATTCGACGATAGGAGTATCTCCCAGATTGTCCATGCCCCAGGTGTACATTATCACGTCAAAGGTGTCGGGGTCCTCGGACATTATCTCCTGTATGGCAAAACGTTTCAGATATTCAAGGTAGGACACCTTGCTGAATCGGTCAGGCTTTTTTATCTCGTCGAACATATTTCCGTGGGATGAACCGTACTGCGGGCTGCGGGCGTTTGCCTGCGCCTGAACAAGCATACTGCTCCACATTTCCTCGTTTTTGTTCATTTGTGAACCGACAGCTGCGGCATTTGCGTTCTGAGGTTCGCCGTCAGAGCCATTGCCGTTTTGGGACTCGTCGGAAACGGTGATTTCCGTGGGTTCACCTGCCTGCTGAGGAGCATTTCCCTGTTCGGGCGGGTTGTCCTTTCGCTTGGTGTACCACAAATTGTGGTCGTCCTCCTTCAGCTTTGAAACGATGGAGAACATTTTGTTGAACACAGCAGGGTCCGCCTCAGCTGCCTTGAACAGCTCGGAGGTGGAGGTCCCGCCGCACAGCTTTAGAAAAGCGTCAAACTCCTTGTCTATGGCGGCGTTTGTCTTAAGGGCATCTGCATTTTTCATCATGCAGAATACGGACATATCCGCCGCCGCTTCAAATACCTTGTCATTTTCGGTAGTCATGGACGGGTGAAGATAGAGATTGTGCAGAATGGTGTGAATGATAGTGTTCTCCATCTTCTTCCCGTTTTTGTTGTACTTGTCTATGAGCCATTTGGGATTGTAATAGATATATTCATAGTCGGAGCAGATGCTTTCTATCTCCTCGGCGGGCTTGGTTTTCAGGGAATAAATAGGCTTTGCCAGGAAGGGGAAGGAGGACGCAGCAGTTCTCATGGTGTGCTTTATGATCTGCTCGGAAAGCTCCCTCTCCTCGGCGGTAAATACTGTTTTTTCGTCCATAGGAACACCTCCGTTTCGGCTTATGAGGACTTGCGGGCAGCAGTTTTTCTCAGCTTCTTCTTAATGGAGGATTCAGCGGTGGTAACGTCGTCGAGATACTTTCCAAAGTGCTCGTTGTGGGTGATGATGGCAGCCTTTACAATGTCGCTGTCGGAGAGAATACTGCTCATGAACATCTCCATTTCGCCGTTGCTGCCGTACACGGTCTTGACGAAGGAGGCAATGTTGTTCATCATCTCATTAACGGCGTTCATATCCCCCGAAACGGCGCATTTGCGGAGCTTTCTCTTCATGCACTCAATAAGCATAAAGCGGATATTCACGCTGATGTTAGATACCTTTTTGATAAGCTCCTTGCTTGCCTTGCCCCTTACAATAAGCTCTATTTCCTCCTCGGTAATGGTTTCCTTTACAAGGATATAGTAGCTGTAAAACTCATCTGCCACAGTGGGAATACCGATAAACTGCGCCACAAGGTCGGCGGTCACGGGGAAATTGTTCCTCTCGTAGGCGTCGATAGTGATGCAAAGCTCCTCCCAGCCTCTGGGGGAAACGATACCGATATTGTCCTCGTCAAAGGCGTATATCTTTGAGGGGTCAGAGGTGATAAATGCGGTAACGATGGGGTTCAGCCCACGCTTTGCGGCGTAGTCCAGCCATGCGGTGCCGTCGGGGATAACGTTGATTATTCTCAGACGGTCACGGGTAACTGCGTCGAACTCCTTAACGCTCTTGTTGTACTCGGGGGGATTTCCTGCCATTACAAGGATCCAGCCGTCGGGGATTTTGCTCTGACCGAGTGTCTTGTTCTGGAAAAGCTGGAGCATGGGAGCCGCCAGAGTTTCCGATGCGCAGTTTACCTCGTCGATAAAGAGGATACCGTTTGCCTTGCCCGACCTTTCGATCTCGTCCCTTACAGAGGTAACGATCTCGCTGGCGGTGTATTCGGTGGTGGCTACCTCGTTTCCGTTGTAGGTGCGGGTGACGATTTTAGGCAGACCCAGGGCACTCTGTCTGGTGTGGTGGGTGATGGAGTAGGAAACGTAGCCTATGTCCAGCTTTTCGGCGGTCTGCTTGGGAATATCGGTCTTTCCGATACCCGCAGGACCGATAAGCATTACGGGACGCTGTCTGTTTACGGGGATAGCGTAGTTCCCGCCGCTGTCCTTTTCAAGATATGTACGGCAGATGTTTTCCAGCCTTTCCGCTGCCTGTGCGATAGTGATAGAGTAGCTGTCCGTTTTGATAGCAATTGTTTTTTCCATAGTGAATACCTCCGTTGTTTTGTTGTGTATTTCCTTTACCGATTTTATTATAGCATAGGCTTTCAAAAAAAATACTGCAAATTTGACGGGGAAAAGAGGTTTTTTAAAATGTGGAAAGTGGAAAGTGAAATTTTTCAGTAAATCCAACAAACTATTGTAGGGGAAAAAGCATAGCTTTGGTTCCCCGTCCCGCAGTTACGCTGAATTTTACGGCTTTCTGTGTTGCTGCGTGGCGGGGACTTTGTGCCTTGATTGTTCTGCTTTCTTTTCCCTCAACTGCCTTTGTGATATATGTAAGTCTGTGGAACCCCCGCAGAGGGGACAACCTTATAGGGGCGGGGGACAGAACAAACCCTAACGCAAAGCGGGGACTTTCCCCCGCCCCTAACGGTTTTCCCCTAATTATTCCGCTAGGAAGAATTTGCAATCACCCTTTCCCTTTCACCCCACCCTCTTTTCCCCGCTTTACATTTTGACGGGGTGATATAGATGGTGTTCTTTGGAAGTTTGCGTTTGTTTGAGTTTTTTACTATTTGTTTGTGATTTTTCTGAGTTTGATATTTTGCTGATGAAGCCGAAAATAACTACAATGGTTTGTTAAATTTACTGAAAAATTCCACTTTCCACTTTTCACTTTATAGTTCAGCGGTTATTGCAAAATAATGCAGAATATGGTATAATTGAGATAATAATTTTGGAGGTGTGCTATGAAATTCAATGACTGGCTTAAAAATGACGACCTCTCGGGGAAGATACTTATTTGTTCAGATGTAAAAAACGGTAACCGTCTTATAAGAAAATGCAACAGGGACGGCATTTGCAGAGTAAATACCGAATGTAAGCATATGTCGGATATTGCCCGTGAAATAATTATCGGCAATGCTGCAAAAAACGGCAGGCTTGTTCCCTTTAAGCTCCTTGACAACAGCAGCTGTGCGGTAATTATCGACAGGATCATACGAAACAATTCCGACAAGCTGCCGTTTTTCAAAAAGGAAAGTATGTGTTCCTCGGCGGCTGCGGAGATAATGAGGGTAATAAATGTTATCCGAATGAACAAAGTCACCGAGCAGCTTATGACCGACAATGAGGAAAATATCACCTGCCTGAGAACGCTTATTGCAATGTATCACAGCGAGCTTGCGGCAATGGGCGCTTACGACTGCTACACCCTTATCAGGAGCGCTGCTGATATTGCGGAGCCGATCACAGACGTGGGCTTCGGACTTGCGGAGGGAACGCAGCTTACCGATATTGAAATGCTGCTGCTTGAAAAAATATCCGACGGCAGATATGAGAAGATCGGGCTATTCGATAAGAGCGTCGTAAAACCGACCTTTTTTGCGGGCAGAGGTTACATAAACGAAGTAAGGTATATTGCCGAAAGCATTAAGAACAAGCCCTTCGGAGAGGTCAATGTGTTTTTCACTGCCGAGGCTTACCGCAGCTTTATTAAGGCGGGGCTGGGCAGCCTGAAAATTCCCTACACCTTTCTGTCCCCCTATCCCGCAGCGGAAACGGATATGGTCAGCTTTATGCTTTGTCTGCTCAGATGGGCGGAAAACGGCTTTGTTCACTCCGATCTGGAAAATGCTTTCATTAACCCGAAAATGACTGTTTCCGAATATTATTTTTACAGAAGTGCATCGGATATTTCGTGGGGTATGGGCAGCTATGAGGCTTACTGCAAAAAGTTCAGAGCGGAGCACCCCGACGCCGACGAGAACAACGAAGAATATAAGCTTGTACTTTTCTGTGAAGCCCTTATAGATATATTCTCCGACTCCGAAACAAAGCGTTCTCCCGTAAAGCTTTTTGAACGGCTTACAAAGCTTGCAGGCGAATTTACAGGCAGGAAAAATCCCGAAAGAATGCTTGTGATCCCCGCTTTGAAGGAGTTGTCTGAACAGCTTTCCTTTATGGGCGATGATGCTGTTCCCGAAAACGAGGTTATGCGCTTTCTTATTGACAGGCTGGAGCATATGACCGTCAGCGAGGCTGAAAGGACAGATGCTGTAAGTGTCAGTGTTATCGGCAGCGGCATTGTCAGCGAAAGAAAGTACAACTATATCTGCGGTCTTTCCGTCAGCGACCTTTTGCCGAAGGTGACGGAATCCCCCGTAATATCCGATGAACAGCTGCTAAAATATGTCATAAACAAGGCTAACAGCGAAACCTCCGAAAACCGGCGTCAAAGGCAGTATCATGACCCGGAATTCCTTATCCGCTCAATTCTTGCGGACAAGGACAGCGAGCTTTATCTCGGTTACAGCAGCTATGACCTGTCAAGGCTGACCGAATGTCCGCCCTCCGTATTTTACAAAAAGCTGTGTGCGGAATTTGGTGTGACCGATGTAACTTCTTTGGGCTATGACGAGCTTATTCTCGGGAACATAAAGCTTCCGTCAGATAAAAAGTGGGACCCTGTTCCCGCAAATGGCAATGCCGATGCAAAGCCGTCGGAAAAAATGTACACCCCCTCAATGATAGACAAAATTCTGGAATGTCCAATGAAATATTTCTTTATCTATAAGCTTGATCTGAGAGAGGTGAATTTTGCAAGGGACAGCGGCGGAAAATGGCTGGCACCCAATGAAAAGGGAAATCTCTTCCACAATGCAGCCTGCGAATATGCAGAGCGTGTCTTAAAGGACATCGAACCGGCTAAGGTTTCCGAGAATGCGGACGAAAAGATACTTACCGAAATATTTGACAGGATAGTAAACGGTTACCCGAAGCCCTGTGAAAATCCCGAGATACGCAGGCTTGAATCGGAGGAGCTGAAAGCTGCACTTCTGAACTATTTCAACAGCCTTCACAAGGAGCTGCACGACGGCAGCAAGTGGATAGTAAGCGAATGTGAGGGAGAATTTTCGGGGGAAACCTACACTCTGAATTATAAGGACGCAGACGCTGACAAAACACTTGACCTTACCATCGAAGGCAGATTTGACAGAATAGACCATTACATTGATTCGTCAACGGGCACGGAGCATCTCAGAGTAATAGATTACAAAACAGGCGGAAGGCCTATCGACCTGAAGGAGCACAGCCAGCACGTCCTTTACACGGCTGCTATGAAGAAGGATAACAGGGAAGTGGAGGTATTCTCCTACGAAACGCCCTTTCAAAATCAAAAGGGCGAGGAATGTAAGGGCAGTGTTCTCGAAGGATTTGACAGCAATGCGGCTGTAATGATAGGCAATGTCATTGACAAAAACAGATACGAATACACCAAAAATACTAAGCCCTGCGAATATTGCAGATACAAGGACGTCTGCTTCAAAAATACAAGGGAGGATATGTGAATGACAGCCATGACCGAAGAAGAAAAGAGAGCCCATATTGTCACCGCCACAAACGAGAATATGTTTGTTGAGGCGGGCGCAGGTGCGGGAAAGACCACGCTTATTGTCAACCGCATTGTCAACTGCATAATCGGCGGTACACGTCCGAGGGAAATAGCGGCTATCACCTATACCAACAAGGCAGCCGAGGAGCTGAGGACACGCATACAGGCAAGGCTTATAGATGAGGCAAGGAGCAATGAGAAAATTTCCGCCGTTCTCGATGAGGTGGACTCTATGCCCATTTCCACCATACATTCCTTCTGTCTGAATATTCTCAGGGAGCATGCTTTTGAAGCGGGGATCCGTCCCGATACCGAAATTTACGAGGAGGCTGTGCTTAAAGAGGAAATGAGGACATTTTACTGCAAATATCTCAAAAACCTCACCCCAAGGCAGATAGCGTTAATGAAATATTACGAAATATCCTCCGTGCTCAATGAGAAAAAAGAGATACCGCTTTACAAAATGTTCCGTGATATGTGTGAACTGCCGCCAAATGCCAATGTTCCCTTTGACCAAACGGCTGCGGATAATCTGAAAGAGGATCCCGCAGAGGTAAAAAGGTATTTTGATGCCGCAGTGTCTGTCATAATTTCGCTGGTCAACCGCACGTTTAATAAGAGCTTCAATAAGCTTTCCGAGCTTGAGGAAATAATGCTGGGCAGTATGTATTCCATGATAACAGATCCTTCTGCCGAACCTGTGAAAAAGCTCAGGGAGCTGCAAAAAAGCGATGGCGTATTTACCAAAAGACAGCCTAAGGACAGCTATATGGATAAGGCGGCTGCAATTTCGCTTAACATAAGATTTAAGAGATGGTTCAATATATTTGCAGGAAAATTCCTTACCGAAAGGAATAAGAGCATCAGCAATTTTATGACTTCCGCAGCATATGCCGCAAGCATGGGATTTCGTAAGCGTGAGCGGAGTAATTTCATTACCAACAACGAGCTTATCAGGATAACCGAAGAGCTTATCCGCACTAACAAGGCGGTAAGGACGCATTACGCCGCAAAATTCAAGTGCATTTACGTTGACGAATTTCAGGACACCGATCATTTTCAGTCAAGCCTTATTTGGCAGCTTGCCTATGACGAGGATAATAATAAGCTTCGTGACGGTGCACTGTTTATTGTGGGCGACCCCAAGCAGTCCATTTACAGATTTACGGGCGCAGACCCGCAGGTGTATCACGAGATAAAGAGCAAGTCGGAGTTTAAGGAGCATATCTATGTTCTTGACAGCAATTTCCGTTCAAGTCCAAAGCTGATAGATTGGGTAAATTCCAAATTCAATGACGGCGGGAATTTCAGAAAGAACGGCTTTGCATACAGCAATATGGCAGTGGGAGTTCCGAAGCTGCCCGATACGAAGGACTTTGTTTTGGAGGGCGTTTTTTACTGCAAGCATACCCCCGACAATAAAAAGGTAAAAAAGGACGACCTGACCTCCGCCGCCGAGGACACGGCTGCACTGATAGACGAGCTTGTCAAAAAGCAGATAAAGATACCCAACAGACGAAAGACGGCTCTTTGCAATGACGACCACCGTCCCGTTCAATACGGCGATTTTCTTATTCTGTTTTCCAAAAACAAGCATATCCCCGTATTTGCAGATGAGCTCAGAAAGCGAAATATCCCCGTAAGCATTGCGGGACAGGTGCCCCTTAAAGAGTCTGCGGCGATAAAGCGGTTTTTGCTGCTGTATAATTACTGCGTGACCCGCAAAAACCCCCATGCCAACGGTGCTTTACAGCTGGTTTACGGAAACACCGACAGAATTACCGATGAAATGACAGCGTTTGCAAAGGAAACTCTAAAGGCTGTCAGAGAGCGCACAAAGGGCATGAAGGACGGCTTTGCAGTCGCTCAGTTCCTCGTAAGGAATATTCGGTTCTATCTCCCCGCAGACAGAGAGCTTACCGCCGACACGACTATGCGTATCACCGAAAATCTGGAGCATCTTCTTGCAGATACGCTTATAAGGTGCGGCGGAAACCGTGTTGAAGCGGCGGATATGTTCGCAAGCACCGTACAAAACGGCTTTGAAAAAAATATGCCCCTTGTCTATGACGACAGCTCCGTGCGGCTTATGACAGCTCACAAAGCAAAGGGTCTGGAGGGCAGCATAGTTATCTGGGCAAACAGACCGAGGGATTCAGTCGATGATAAAAGCTACCGCAAATACGGTCAGCCTGTCACATATTACTCCGATATAAGCGGCGATAAGGCGTTGACAAAGGAACGTGAACAGCTTGATATTGCCGAAAGGACACGTCTTGAATATGTTATTGCCACCCGTGCAAGGGAAGCATTCATAGTTATGGACAAAATTTCCCCGAAGGAGGGGCTGCTGAACGATTACGGCATAGACAGCTGCAATGACATAAAGGAGCTTATCTCAAAGGTGACAGTGTCCTCTGCGGCAAATAAAGTGACCTATGCCGAATATGCCCCCGACAGCAAGGAGCCGTCCTATTTGGAGGAGCAGTCGGAAAAAAGCTTTGTTACCCTCAATCCCAGCGGCTTTGACAATTACAATGTCAAGTCTGACGACGATACCGATGAATCCGCCGAGCAGGAGATAATTTCCGAATATATCGACACCGAACGTCCAAAGGGAGCAATTTTCGGAACTGCGCTGCACAGGTGCTATGAGCTTCTGGTAAATGAATGGAAGAAGAATTTTGATATGTCCTGCGATGAATTGGATCAGCTTATCCGCAAATGCGTTTACACGGCAGTTATTGAGGCGGGCATGACCGTCAGCTTTGAAGAAGCGTCGGGGTATGCAGAGGAGCTTACAAGAGTTATGTACTGGTTTGTAAATGAGAAGCGTTTTTCGGAGATACTCGGGAATTCAGCCGAAATATTTACAGAGCTTTCCTTCTCCTACTTTATGGGCGAAAAGGAGTCTGCCGAAATGGTTGCCGAGCTTTCAAAATATAAGGAAGATCTCAATGCGGACGGAAAGAGCATCTGGGTAAACGGCGTTGCAGACCTTGTCGTAAAGGGAAGGGACGGCAGCATTACCGTTATTGACTATAAATCCGACATTGACAAGCAGAGAGATCCCAAAAAATTCTATGAAAAGCTGCGAGCAAGATATGAGGGACAGCTTACCCTTTACCGCTATGCAATGGGGAAAATTTTCGGTGTCAGCCCCGATTCGGTAAAGACCATGCTTTGCAATATAGATGCGGGATCTCCTGCGGTCTGACGTTTGGAATGTTCCGAAAAAGGAAGTGAAAAAATGATATTTGTTACGGGCGATACTCACGGCAGCATTGACATTCACAAGCTGTCAACCGCCAATTTTCCCATTCAGAACACCCTGACACGTTCGGACTATCTCATTATCTGCGGCGATTTCGGGCTGGTATGGAACAATTCAAAGGAGGACAGATACTGGCAGAAATGGTTGGACGGCAAGCCCTGGACAACCCTCTGGATCGACGGAAATCACGAAAACTTCGACCTTTTGAAGGAATATCCCGTTGAAGAATGGAAGGGCGGACGTGTGCAGAAGATCACCGAAAATATTATCCATCTGTGCAGGGGCAGCGTTTTTGATATAGACGGAATGAAGTTCTTTACATTCGGCGGGGCGGAAAGTCACGACAAGCAATACCGAAAGCAGGGCGTTTCCTACTGGGAGGACGAGCTGCCCTCGGAGGAGGAAATGGAGTATGGCAGACAGTCCCTGGCGGCGGCAGGCGGGAAGGTGGATATAGTCCTGACGCACACACTGCCGCAGTCTATCCAGGATAAGATGTTTTCGGGACTTAGCTATACCTCAAACAGGCTGACGGAATATTTTGAGGAGATAAATTCTCAGCTGGATTTCAGGCTGTGGTTTTCGGGGCATTACCACATTTCCATGCCCTATGATGACAAGCATTATGTCATTTACGATAATATAGTAAGGCTTACCGACACGGGCTTTGAGCGGGTCAGTGAGGGCGTTTGGTAAAAAAATCGGTCAGAAGGGAAGCTCGTTGTTGTCTGTCAGGGTATAGTAGATCTCAAAATCCTCATCGTTGTCAAGGTCATAGTCCAATTCTTCATCGAAGTCATCATCAAAGTCATCAAAGGCTTCATCGGGTATGTCCTCAAGTACAATGCCGCAGTTGGAGCAGCGCTCGCTGAGGTCGGGGTTCAAGGTTCCGCAGTTAATACATCTTTTCATTGGTTTGTCCTCCTTAAATTAATCAAAATCCTATACTTCCCATGCTTTGACTGCTTTTCAGCTCGGAGCTGAGAATATCCTCTGCCGCTGCGGAGATGTCCTCCGTGTCAAGCTCGGTAAGCATTTTTTTGGTTTTTGTCTTGAAGCCGCCAATTCTCAGGGCGTGGTGCTGTTTGGCGTTTATGTAGAGATTGCGTGCTTCTCTGCCGTTTCCGAACTGCTCACCTCTGGCGGCTCTCAGCCTTTTGAAAAAGCTTATGACAGACGCCTGAGAATCGGCGGGTATCTTGTAATTGTCCTCCGCTGCCATGCGGGAGAAAATGTCGCAGAGGACATGGTCCGAATAGCCGCTGAATCTGACAATAAAGCTGATACGTGACCTCAGACCCGGATTTGAGCCGAGAAAATCGTTCATCTTGTCCTCATAGCCCGCAAATATGCAGAATATGCAGTTTCGGTAATTCTCCATATTCTGGACGATACAGGTGACAGCCTCCTTGTCGAAAACGGTAGCGTTATCCTCGGCAAGGGTGTATATCTCGTCAAAGAAGAGAACTCCGCCGCCCTTTTCCGCCATTTCGGCAAACATGGCATCTATCTTTGCGGCGGTGTGACCTACATACTGTCCCACATAATCCGACTTGCAGCACTCCTTGAAGCAGGAGGGGTCCTTGATTATCCGAAGCACCGCAAGCTCCTCTGCAAATCGTCTGGCAAGGGTGGTTTTGGCTGTGCCGGGAGGTCCCGCAAAAACCATACTGCACCCCGAAAAAGAATCTGAGATCCGCTTTTCATATCTCAGCTTGTCAATGCTTATGGAATTGATAATGCCGTTTATCTTCTCTGTTTCCTTTTCCAGCCCCACAGGCTGCCACCTTTTCGATGACTGCTTTATGGGACGGAGAGAAAACAGCTCGGCGATACCTCTGAAATCCTCGGGGAAAAGCTGTCTGTCGTCGGGGTCGTTGAAAAGGTGATTGCTGACTATCTGGCGTGCTGCGGCGGTTATGGCATACTCGTCACGTCCCTTCAGCTGCTTTACAAGAAGGGCGATCTCTTTTTGCGTGTTGTCGCACTCGAAATCTCTTTCCCAGAAATAGGAGCAGATGATGTTTTCGACGTCAACCGCCTTCGAATTCTCTATGACCATGCAGCGAAAGCAGCTGCCCAACATTCCGATAATATCATCTGCGGCACCGCCCGAAAGCCTTCCGTCGGGGGCATAGCAGATGAAAAATTCCGTCTTGTTGTTAAGAAGCATTTCACTGTCTGCAATAGCAGGGGACAGGGCTTGAACAATATGTATAACGGGGTTGTTTTCGTTGGAGATTATGGCATTCAGGTCGGGGTCGTTCATTCCCGCAGTAAGGTTTATGGCAACGGCGGCGTTGTTCTCCTGTCTGTCCGCATCGGCGTCCTCGAAAAGAATTGCCTCTCCCGTGTCCTCGTCTTTGGCGGCAATGCTGTAATAGATGGCAAGAACGGCGATATAGGCGTCGTTTATATTGTCTGCGGCGATGAAATACTTGTTGGTGCTGATAGCAAAATCGTCGCAGTCTATTCTGTCAAGCCTTCTCAGAAGCTCTGTGACCGTGATAAAGCGTTCACGGGAATAGACGGCTTCGCAGATGACCTCTTCTCTGAAATCGGAGGGCATAAGGTAATTTTTCTTTCCGAAGCTGTGCTTTTCGATTATTGGGATACTCATATTTGTTTCTCCTTCCTAATACTATAGCAGTACTTAAAAATATCCTAACACACTTGTAGGGGAAAAAGCATAGCTTTGGCATCCCGTCTCGTAATTACCAAAAGAACTCTTGAAATCTGCGGGCGGGGAAACCAAAGCATTTATGCTTTTGCCCCTACAATAACGTTATTTTTGTGGATTGCTATAGTATAATACTTTTCCTTTGCCAATTACATAATAACATACCTTACGGAAAAAAATACTGCAAAAATAAAGCGTTTTTTATTTTTTTATCTGTTATAATAAGGATAGTATCAAGGAAACGCCGATTAACTCAACACTCAGTGCAAAAATGCGTTTCCTGCGAAAATGTTGAAAAGTGAAAATTCAACCTTCCGCATTAAGCTCAACGATTGGTGGTAAAAAATATGAAGAGAATAAAGCCGACAATGCAGTGTTTACCGAAAAAAACAGTATATGCCGACAGAGCGGACACCGACAAATTGATAAGATATGCCTTTGACAAAAGTATAAAAGCAAGCCGCATAAAAAGGCTTTTGGAGAATATCAGCAAGCAGGATCCGCGCTTTGAGCCTGATTACCCCCTGCTTATTGAAGCAATGACCGCTATGGGCGAAAGGGAAAAGCTGCGGGTGTTTATTGATAATTACGATAACAGCGGGATCTATCCGAATTCATCATTTATTCATGACAGAGATATTTTCCTTGAAGCTCTCGTGACATCTCTGATACTCGGAAAAACCGCTGTTATCGAGAAGCTGCTTTCGGAATATCTTTGTGTTGATTCGCAGTTTACCGATATTTATTATTGGATAGATGGGCAGCGCCCGTTTGAATACGTTCCGCTGTATTATATTATGCTGACAAAGCGTTATGAATTTGTCCCCGTATATATGGAGCTTTTGAGCAGGAAGGCAGAAAACGGCAGGGATTCGGAATCTAAGGAGCGTGAGATACATATTGATGTTGACCTTATCTTCGTTTCCGCCCTGCTTTACGACGAACGGGAATTTGTAACTGCCATGCTTGACAGCGGCTATCGTCCCGAGGGTGAGGTATTTGCCGAGCTGGCTGCATATCCCGAGGTATTTGACGAATATCGCAAAAAATACTTTTCATATTATTTCCCCGAACGTAAGCGTCCGCCTAAGCAGAGGGATTTTATCAGCAAAATTTTTACGGAAGATGAGCGGTACAGCTTTGCCCGTCTGGTTTACGAGAAATTCGGCACGGAAAATGCCGACAGATTTTTTGACAGTATAGATTTTCCGAAAATAACCTCCGTTAATGCTTCTACGCTTATTAACGCCCGAATTCGCAATATTACCCCCGATGGCAGCATAGCCTTCGGTGAAAGCTGCCTTTTGCGGTTTATAGATGACCCGCTGCGTATTGTGATGAATATGCTTAATATCTCCGTATTTATCAAGGATAATGCACAGGCGTTTAAGGGGAGAGAGCTTATCTACGACATAAGAGGTTATGAGGATATGCTTGACCTTAACTTTTTGAGCGGGCTGCCAAACAGTGAGGTAAAGCTGTTTTTGAAGCAAAGGCTGCTGTTTGATTTTGGCGGTAAATGTCCTGCCTTTCTGCGGTCGCTTCTTTCACGAAACGATAAGACGCTTACTGCCCTTGCTGTTTCAAAGGGTATGATAACTCAGGAAAATCTCTCTGCCGTTACTGCTCATATTTCGGAAAATCATCTTTTTATTGCACTGAATGAGATACATAAAACCTTTTTTCAGTGTTGAGATTTGAAGATAATGTGGAAAGTTAGGGGAACACCCACCTAGATACGTCACTAAGGCAGCAAGAAAAATGAAATTATTGATTTAATCAGTGGTTCCTTAGTATAAAAACTTCACTCTCCACTTTTCACTTTCCACATTATCTAAAAAAATTATATCAACTTTACAAAAAACACTTGACAGGATAACGATTACATTGTAAAATATTATATAAAGGCAGTTTGGCTGCCGTTTAGTTCGTAAATTTTTAAGGAGGTTCATTCCAATGAGCGAATTTTTCAAGAACATAGGCAAGATCCCCTTTGAGGGCAAGGACAGCACCAATCCTCTGGCATTCAAATACTACAATCCCAACGAAGTTGTCGGCGGCAAGACTATGAAGGAGCAGCTTAGATTTGCTCTTTCCTGGTGGCACACTATGGGTGGCGACGGAACGGATATGTTCGGCTGCGGCACTGCCGATAAGAGCTGGGGAGAAACCGACCCCACCGCAAGAGCAAAGGCTAAGGTTGACGCTGCTTTCGAGATCATGGACAAGCTGTCCATCGAGTATTTCTGTTTCCACGACCGTGACCTCTCCCCCGAGTACGGTTCTCTGGCAGAAACAAACGCAAAACTTGATGAAATCACCGATTACATAAAGGCAAAAATGGACAAGGACCCCACCAAGAAGCTTCTCTGGGGTACAGCTAAGTGCTTCGATCACCCCCGCTATATGCACGGTGCAGGCACATCTCCCTCCGCTGACGTTTTCGCATATGCTGCCGCACAGATCAAGAAGGCTGTTGAAGCTACCGTTAAGCTGGGCGGTCAGGGTTACGTTTTCTGGGGCGGACGTGAGGGCTACGAAACACTCCTGAACACCAACATGGCTCTGGAGCAGGACAATATGGCTCGTCTGATGAAGATGACCGTTGACTATGCACGTTCCATCGGCTACAAGGGCGATTTCTACATCGAACCCAAGCCCAAGGAGCCTACAAAGCATCAGTATGACTTTGACACAGCTACCGTTCTGGGATTCCTCCGCAAGTACGGTCTGGACAAGGATTTCAAGATGAACATCGAAGCAAATCACGCTACACTTGCACAGCACACCTTCCAGCACGAACTCCGTGTTGCAAGAGATAACGGCGTATTCGGTTCTATCGACGCTAATCAGGGCGATACACTTCTCGGTTGGGACACTGACCAGTTCCCCACCAACGTTTACGATGCTGCACTCTGCATGTACGAGGTTCTCAAGGCAGGCGGCTTCACCAACGGCGGTCTGAACTTTGACTCCAAGGCAAGAAGAGGTTCCTACACTCCCGAGGATATCTTCCACAGCTACATCGCAGGTATGGACACATTTGCTCTCGGTCTGAAGATCGCACAGAAGATGATCGACGACGGCAGAATTGACAAGTTCGTTGCCGACAGATACGCTTCCTGGACAACAGGCATCGGCAAGGACATCATCGACGGCAAGGTTTCCATGGCTGACCTTGAAAAGTATGCTCTGGAAAAGGGTGAGGTTACCGATTCCCTCACAAGCGGCAGACAGGAAATGCTGGAGTCTATCCTTAACAATATTATGTTCAATCTGTAATTCGGTTTGACAAAAAACGTTTACACCTGATTGCATTAACACAATTATTAGCTTGATTTTCTGTCATGAAATATGATAGAATAATTATGCAGTGGGAATAAACGGTACTTATGGCCGCCGTCTGCTAAACTGCGGACGGCGGTGTTTTTAATATTTAACAGGAGTTGATTTGAAATGAAGTACGCTATTGGTGTTGACATCGGAACAAGCGGCACAAAAACCGTCCTCTTTGACGAAAAGGGAACAGTTATCGCCTCGGCAACGGTGGAATATCCCATGTATCAGCCGAAAAACGGCTATGCCGAGCAGGACCCCGCCGACTGGTACAATGCTGCCGTTTCCACCATGAAAACCGTTATGGAAAAGAGCGGCGTTGACAAGAACGACGTCTGCGGAATCGGTCTGTCGGGTCAGATGCACGGACTTGTTATGCTGGACGAGCAGAACAGCGTCATCAGAAAGTCAATCATCTGGTGCGACCAGAGAACCGCCAAGGAAGTTGACGAGATGAACGAAAAGCTGGGACGTGAAAAGCTTATCGAGATCACCGCAAACCCCGCTCTCACAGGCTGGACAGCCGCAAAAATTCTCTGGGTAAAGAACAACGAACCCGAAAATTACGCTAAATGCCGTCACATTCTCCTGCCTAAGGATTACATCAGATTTATGCTCACAGGCGTTTATGCAACCGAGGTTTCCGATGCTTCGGGAATGCAGCTTTTAGACGTTCCCAACCGCTGCTGGAGCAAGGAGGTCTGCGATACTCTGGGCATTGATATGTCCATGCTGGCAAAGGTTTACGAGTCCTGCGAGGTAACAGGCTATATCACCAAGGAAATCGCCGATATTACAGGACTCAAGGAAGGCACTCCCGTTGTGGGCGGTGCGGGCGATAATGCGGCGGCTGCCGTTGGCACGGGCGTTGTGGAGGACGGAAAGGCGTTCACCACTATTGGCACAAGCGGCGTTGTTTTTGCGCATACATCAAAGGTTTCCATAGACCCCAAGGGACGTGTTCACACCTGCTGCGCGGCTGTTCCCGGCTGCTGGCATATTATGGGCGTTACACAGGGCGCAGGTCTGTCCCTGAAATGGTTCAGAGATAATTTCTGTTCCGCAGAAAAGGACACCGCAAAGCTTATGGGCGTTGACGAATACTATCTCATGGACAAGGAAGCGGAAACCGTTCCCATCGGCGCAGACAGGTTGCTATATCTGCCCTACCTCATGGGCGAAAGAACACCTCACCTTGACCCCGATGCAAGAGGAATGTTCTTCGGACTGTCCGCTATGCACACAAAGAAGCATATGCTCCGTGCGGTAATGGAGGGCGTTGCGTATTCGCTCCGTGACTGCGTTGAAATTTGCCGTGAAATGGACATTAACGTTTCCGATATGATGGCTTGCGGCGGTGGCGGAAGCTCTCCCCTGTGGCGTCAGATGCTTGCCGACCTGTATGCTTGTCCTGTAAAGACCGCTTCTTCCAAGGAGGGTCCTGCTTTGGGCGTGGCTATTCTGGCGTTCGTGGGTGCGGGCGTTTACAAGAGCGTTCCCGAGGCTTGCAAGGCTATTGTGGGCGTTGACAAGGTTCAGCAGCCTGTTGCCGAAAATGTTCCCGTTTACGAGAAATATTTCAGACTGTATGACGAGATATATCCCGCTGTTAAGGAGAAATGCGCTAAGCTGGCGAAGCTGTAAATTTCCGAAATTTCCATAAAAATATGTACCCCGACACTCGAA
The DNA here is from genome assembly GCA_945877315.1 of uncultured Ruminococcus sp. Classification (GTDB taxonomy): domain Bacteria; phylum Bacillota; class Clostridia; order Oscillospirales; family Ruminococcaceae; genus UMGS1889. The sequence continues at coordinate 24,563 of CAMCRP010000006.1, forward strand.
AAAAGTGTCGGGGCTTTTCACAATAAATATTAGCTCACTCCGCATTATTTTGCTCAAACAAATCAAGAAAATCCTTTGTTGTGCAAACCGAAACCGCCGATTTTACATAATCCTTGATATTTCTTGTTACAATGTACTCCATTCCCGTCCGCAGGGCAGTTTCAGACATAACAGCATCTTCATAATCCGATATTTCGGAAGATATTGCTTTTAGGCAATCAAGTCCCGCAGAATCTATCGGCTCGAAAATTACAAAAAGGTTTGAAAGTATCTTTCGGGTATCCTTATCGCTGTGAGTTGCACGATGAATAAGGTAGTAGATATCCGTTACGGACTTTGCCGTAATGAACCCGTCAAAGCGTTTGTTTGCAGCCAAAATAAATATTTTCTCGGCATCGTCTTTAAACGGCTCACGGGATTGCAGAGCATCAATTATCACACAGGTGTCAATAAGCACTCTCATATTTTGCCGAGCCTTTCTTCCCTTGCCTCTTCAAGGGTGACATCGGAAGGAATGACACCAAAAAGCGACCTAGCCGCATCAACACGATCCTGATAAGGGTTAGTCAGCTTTGCTATGACCTTGCCGTTTCGTGTAATGAATACGTCCTCTGTCTGCGCAAGCAATAAGTATTTGCTTAGATTTAATTCCAGTTCAGCTGTTGTTATGGACATATGCACCTTTCCTTTCCGATATGTATTTTCACTATTATTATACCTTAATCACACAAATATGTCAATAAAAATATGTACCCCTGCATCAAAACTATGCAGGGGCTTCTCATTTTCAGAGGATAGGACAGCACTCGTAATCGCTGTCAATATAATGGGCAATAAATCTCGCACGGAAATGTCTTTCGGTACACATAGAAACAGCCGCAGTTTCGTCCTCGGGAAGGACAAATTTTATGCAGCGGACAAGAACATCACGACAGCTTGCACATGTGTGGGCGGGGATAGTCATAGTCTTTACCCCTCGCTTATGCTCAACGCCCTGCGCGTCCACCTCGGTAACGATAGCCGCAAGAGCCACACGCATGTTGGGACAAACGCCCCTCAGAGTCGCATCAAGGAGAAGAATGCGTCCCTGAGAGCTGAGTTCAACATCGCCTGCGTCATATTCGATAAAATCATTGCAGCCGTCTATCTCAATGTCAACAGGCTCGGGACATTCCTCGGGTGTAATGACGGTTCCGCAGTCAACGTTTATGACGGGGGACGGGAAATCTGTCGAATTGCCCTCGGCGTCGCTGTAATCAAGGTCGGCATTTACCTCAATATCTCCCGAACACTGACCGAGATGCAGAACGTCAAACTCCAGCTCCGCACCCTCGCTGCCGCTGACACCCAGAGAAGCTATCTTCCACTCAACGGTGCTTTGGTCAACAAGAGTCGCCGTTCCCTTTGTAGGTGCGGAAACGGAGGTTATGCGGAAACAGGGGGAAAGCGTGTCCCGAAGAACTATATCCGTTGCGCCGGGCTTTGAAATGTTTTGGGCAAGGTCCTCGAAAAGCTGTTCAAGCTCAGATTCATCGGGGGTTATGGCAACATAGGAGGAAGGAGGCGAGGACGCCCAGCTGTTCAGTGCCTGAACGTCAATGCCGTCGCTGCCAACCAGCCCGATAACGTAGATAGTAACGCCCTGTGCCTTTGCAGCCGCCGCAATAGGTTCGGGGTCGCCGCCTGCGGTGGTGTTTCCGTCGGTGAACATTACCATAACCTTGGCGTTTGCAGACTGCGGGTCAAAGAGGGCAAGTGCCTTTTCAAAGGCGTCACGGTGATTGGTGTTTCCGTTTGCCGTAAGGGAATCAACAGCCGTTTTCAGGTCGGCAACGGAGGTTATAAGCTGTGTGTCCTGAGTGGCTGTATTGGCAAAGCTGACTATTCCGATATGGCTTCCGCCGCCTATCTGACCGTCCTGTGAGCTGTCGGTGGCTTCGTCAATGATGTCGATAAAGGTTTTCGCCCCCGCTTTCAGGCTTGCAAGGGGAGTTCCCCTCATGCTCCCCGAACGGTCAAGGATAAGCACGATATCCGTGGGATTTTCGGAAATATCAGGCTCAGCCGTCAGGGAAAGCTTTATTTTGAAGGAGCCGCCGCAGACAATGCTGTCGGTGCTCAGTTCCTTGTTTGAATAGGTTATACCCATTGATAGATTCGACCTTTCTAAGCCCATTTCGGACTTAGTACATTTTATGCCAAATTTGTGGGATTGCTACATTTCAATGTGAAAAGTGGAAAGTGAAAAGTGAAGTTATTGGAAAATCCAAATTCAACTTTTCACTTTCCACTTTGCACATTTTTTTTAAAACTTTCTATTGCAATTTCACCCGAAATGTGGTATGATATTATAGAATAAAAATGCCGACAAACGGTAAATAAATAACAGGGAGATTTATTATGCCAAAGAAGCAGGATATTAACAAAATTATGATAATCGGCTCAGGCCCTATCATCATCGGTCAGGCGTGTGAATTTGACTATTCGGGTACACAGGCTTGCAAGGCTCTGAAAAATCTCGGATATGAGATCGTTCTGGTAAACTCCAACCCCGCAACCATTATGACAGACCCCGATGTTGCGGATATTACATATGTTGAGCCGCTCAATCTGAACAGGCTCACTCAGATAATCGAAAAGGAGCGCCCCGATGCTCTGCTGCCTAACCTGGGCGGTCAGTCGGGTCTGAACCTCTGCTCTGAGCTGTCCGAAGCAGGCGTTCTGGAGAAATACGGCGTTAAGGTAATCGGCGTTCAGGTTGACGCTATCCAGCGAGGTGAGGACCGTATCGAGTTCAAGAACACCATGAACAAGCTGGGTATCGAAATGGCTCGCAGTCAGGTTGCATATTCCGTTGACGAAGCCGTTAAGATCGCCGAAGAACTGAAATATCCCGTTGTTCTTCGTCCCGCTTATACCATGGGCGGCGCAGGCGGCGGTATGGTTTACAACGTTGACGAGCTGAAAATCGTCTGCGAAAGAGGTTTGCAGGCAAGCCTTGTGGGACAGGTTCTCGTTGAGGAGTGTATCAGCGGCTGGGAAGAGCTGGAGCTTGAAGTCGTAAGAGATGCGGAGAATAACATCATCACCGTTTGCTTTATCGAAAATATCGACCCCATCGGCGTTCATACGGGAGATTCCTTCTGTTCTGCGCCTATGCTGACTATCTCCGAGGACGTTCAGAAAGTTCTCGAGGAACAGGCTTACAAGATCGTTGAAGCTATCGAGGTTATCGGCGGCTGCAACTGTCAGTTTGCACACGACCCCGAAACAGGCAGAATTGTGGTTATCGAAATTAATCCCCGTACATCACGTTCCTCCGCTTTGGCATCAAAGGCAACAGGTTTCCCCATTGCCCTTGTTTCGGCTATGCTGGCATGCGGTCTGACACTTAAAGAGATCCCCTGCGGAAAGTACGGCACTCTGGACAAGTACGTTCCCGACGGAGATTACGTTGTTATCAAGTTTGCTCGCTGGGCATTTGAGAAATTCAAGGGTGCAGAGGACAAGCTGGGCACTCAGATGCGTGCCGTTGGCGAGGTTATGAGTATCGGCAAGACCTACAAGGAGGCATTCCAGAAGGCTATCCGCAGCCTTGAAACAGGCAGATACGGTCTGGGCTTTGCCAAGGATTTCAACAGCCTGTCTAAGGACGAGCTGCTCCGCAAGCTTGCATATCCCACCAGCGAAAGACAGTTCATCATTTACGAAGCACTCCGCAAGGGCGCAACTGTTGAGGAAATTTATCAGCTGACAAAGATAAAGCATTGGTTCTTAGAGCAGATGCTGGAGCTTGTCAACGAGGAAGAAGAGCTTCTTAAATTAAAGGGTGCCGTTCCCGATGAAAATACTCTCCGTCAGGCTAAGCTGGACGGCTTCAGCGACCGTTATCTCAGTCAGCTGCTGGCGGTTCCCGAGGAGGACATCAGGAACGCAAGATACAAGTACAATATCCGTGAAGCGTGGGAAGGCATTCACGTAAGCGGCACGGAAAATGCGGCTTACTACTATTCCACATATCATCTCTCCAAGGACGAAAGCCCCGTTTCCGACAAGAAAAAGATAATGATCCTTGGCGGCGGTCCCAACAGAATAGGTCAGGGTATCGAGTTCGACTACTGCTGTGTTCACGCTGCACTTGCCCTGAAAAAGCTGGGCTTTGAGTCCATTATCGTAAACTGCAACCCCGAAACCGTGTCCACCGACTACGACACCTCCGACAAGCTTTACTTTGAACCCCTCACTCTGGAGGACGTTCTCAGTATCCACGAGAAGGAAAAGCCCGTGGGCGTTATTGCGCAGTTTGGCGGACAGACTCCCCTTAACCTTGCAGCCGACCTTAAAAAGAACGGCGTAAACATTCTGGGAACATCTCCCGAAACTATCGACCTTGCAGAGGACAGAGATCATTTCCGTGCAATGATGGACAAGCTGGGAATCCCCATGCCCGAGTCGGGAATGGCTGTAAATGTTGACGAAGCTCTGGAGATCGCAAACCGCATCGGCTACCCCGTTATGGTTCGTCCTTCCTACGTTCTGGGCGGACGGGGAATGGAGATCGTTCACGATGACGATATGATGAAGGTGTATATGTCCGCAGCTGTGGGCGTTACTCCCGACCGTCCCATTCTTATAGACAGATTCCTTAACCACGCTACCGAGTGCGAGGCTGACGCTATTTCCGACGGCGAGCATTGCTTTGTTCCCGCTGTTATGGAGCATATCGAGCTGGCGGGCGTTCATTCGGGAGATTCCGCTTGTATTCTGCCTTCAAAAAATCTCACCGAAAAGCAGATCGCAACAATCAAGGATTACACTAAGAAAATTGCCGTTGAAATGGGCGTTTGCGGTCTGATGAATATGCAGTACGCTATTGAGGGCGACACGGTTTACGTTCTTGAAGCTAACCCCAGAGCGTCCAGAACAGTTCCCCTTGTTTCAAAGGTTTGCAGCATCAATATGGTAAAGATAGCAACGGAGATAATGACATCGCCTATTACGGGAATGAAGTCACCCGTTCCCGAGCTGCACGACAAGACCATTACACATTACGGCGTAAAGGAAGCTGTGTTCCCCTTCAATATGTTCCAGGAGGTTGACCCCGTTCTCGGACCCGAGATGCGTTCAACAGGCGAGGTTCTCGGACTTTCCACTTCTTTCGGCGAAGCATATTACAAGGCACAGGAGGCAACTCAGACCAAACTTCCCGAGGAAGGCACCGTCCTCCTGTCCGTCTGCGACCGTGACAAGCCTGAGCTGCTTGAAATTGCACAGGCATTCTACGATCTGGGCTTTAAGATACTTGCAACAGGCAAGAGCTTTGAGATGATAAAGGACGCAGGGATCCCCGTAAAGCGTATCTTTAAGATATTCGAGGGCGGCCGTCCCAACATTGCCGATGAGATCGCAAACGGCGAGATACAGCTTATCATAAACACCCCCGCAGGCAAGACCAGCGCATATGATGACAGCTATATCAGAAAGGCTGCTATCAAGCACCGTGTTCCCTACATCACCACAATGGCTGCTGCAAAGGCAAGTGCTGACGGTATCAAGGCTATTAAGAATAATACGCATATCGGTGTTAAGTCGCTGCAGGCTTATCATGCAGAGATAAAGTAAATAAATAAAGCATAAGCAATCAGCCGCCGAGAAAAATCTCGGCGGCTTTTTAAAAGCAAAAATATAAAAGTTTCGTCCACCTTTTCAAAGGTGGCGGGGTCGAGGGGCAGAGCCCCCGTCGCCTCCGCAGAGGCGAAATCCCCGAAGCTAACAGCCCCGGCAAAGCAATAATAAAACGCACAAAAGCAACAGTCCCAAAAAGCACCGCACACAAACAAAACAGTAAAGCATCAAACTCACGACAATCACAAAAGCAAAGAAAACCAACTCCGTGTGCGGTGCTTCGTGAAAAATTTGTAAGGCGTTCACGCCTTACGAATTTTTCACACCGTCGACAGGCGGCAAAAGGGTACTCACAAACCCGCCAAAAACAGCGAATTATTGTATTGAACAGCACTTGATTTTTCTTTGCTTATGTGGTATAATATCCGCAGAAAGGAGCTGATATAATGAGCAATACTAAACACCCATTAAACTGCGAAAATCTCCATAATATAAATGTGTTTAGTATGAGAGAAATCGCTTACAGCATTTTCGACAGGCTTTCCGATGAACAGATAGAAGGTTTTATTCTTATGTTCGGAAATAGTTCTGAAAAGCAGGATATGCACAGAAACGAAACTCTCAAAGTCCTCGATGATGTCAGAAACGGCAGAAATATGAGTGCTTCTTTCAGCTCAGTAAAGGAGCTTATGGAGGATCTCAATGCTGACGATTAAGTATCATAAGTCATTTAAGAAGGACTATAAACTTATTGTAAAGCGTGGATATAACATTTCGCTGCTTGAGGAAGTTATCGGTATGCTTGCCAATGAAGAAACTCTTCCCGAAAAGTATCGTGACCACGACATCAGAGGCGAATACGAGGGATTCAGAGAGTGCCACATTCTCCCCGATTGGCTGTTGATATATCGCATAGAGAATGGCGGTATTACGCTTGCTTTGGCAAGAACAGGTTCTCACAGTGACCTGTTCTAAAAATTTATTTAATAACTGATTACCCTTTCAATTGCAAATTTACAAAATAATTTATCCGCCGAGAAATATTTCGGCGGATTTTTTTAAAAACCCCTTGACATTGACGTTACGTCATAGTATATAATGCAATACAGGAGGGAAAACCAATGAAAATGCTTATTAACGAAATCGCAAAGCTTGCTGATGTAAGTGTGCGCACACTTCATTACTATGACGAGATTGGACTGCTGAAGCCGTCCGCTGTTGACGAACAGAACGGCTACCGTTTCTACGATGAAAACTCTCTGGAACGGCTGCAGGCTATACTCTTTTACCGTGAGCTGGATTTTCCGCTGAAGGACATTTCAAAGCTGCTTTCCTCTCCGAATTACGACAGGAGCAAGGCACTCACAGAGCAAAAGCATCTGCTGACGCTGAAAAAAGAGCGTATGGAACGGCTTATTTTCGCTCTTGACAGCCTGATGAAAGGAGAAAACACTATGGATTTTAAGGCATTCGATAACAGCGAGTTTGAAGCTGCCCGTGAAAAATATGCGGCAGAAGCAAAGGAAAAATGGGGGAACACGGACGCATACAAGGAGCATTCCGCAAAAACGTCCGCATATTCCGGGGAAAAATGGGCGGAGGTGAACAGCGGTATGGAGGCGATCATGAAGGAATTTGCAGAGTGTAAGCTCAGCGGTGCAGCTCCCGAGGACGCAGCTGCACAGTACCTTGTGAAGAAGTGGCAGGATTTCATCACGAAAAATCATTACACCTGCACAAAGGAGATTCTTGCAGGTCTGGGCGAAATGTACTCCGCAGATGAACGCTTTACCGCAAACATCGACAAATACGGCGAAGGCACAGCACAGTTTATGACTGACGCTATCAGAGCATATTGCCGCTAAATGTTGAAAACCGCACAAAAACAGCCCCCGAAGTCAGCCAAAATGACTTCGGGGGCTTTGCATATTCACGAAAAATTATCTGTGCGATGACGAACGTCCGCCGCCGCCCGCACTGCCGCCGCCGGAGGTGCGGTGCGTTGATGAACCGCCGTCCGAGCTGCTTTCTATCTTGCGTCTTGTGTGAGTTTCACGCATGAAAACATCGGTCTTTCGATACATATTCACGCTGTTGCTGTCAAGATAAGCGTTTGCGCTGACCGTACCGTGGAATTTATAGGACGATGCAATACAGCCGCAGGTTATGGCAGCAATGACCAGACCGAATATAACTCCCATTACCAACGAGCCGATAAACATGGAATTGTCGGGACCCTCTTCGATAAACCGTTCCAAACTGTCAAGCCCCGTCAGAACGCACTTTGCTTCCTCATAATTGTCGTAATAGGGGAAACAGTCGTCCAGAAAGCTTTCAATTCTTGAATCGGTAATAAGCTCTATGGCTGAACCGTAGGTGCCGAGGTAAACGTCGGGCTGATTTGTGTCGGGATTATCCGAATTAAGCACGATGCAAACGCCGCTTGCATTTACGCCGTTTGCGGCTTCGTAGCTGTCGTCCGCAAAACGAACCACCGATTTTCCCACATCACCCTCGGCGGTGAGAATAAGCACGTTCCAGCCGCCCTTTTCGGACACGGACTCTGCCTTCTCAATTATCTGAATTTCTTCTTCATCGGTGAAAAAATCCGCATTATCAACGACGGAAACATTGTAAGCCGCCGCCGAAACAGTCATTGCCGCAGCAAGGAACATTCCCGAAATAAGGGAGAACGCTGTTTTCAAGATCTTCATAACAGCCCTCCTATCAGCAGCGAAATAAGCATAACAGCAGCGAAAATTCCCACACCGAATCCAAACAGCTTCGGCTTAGAAAGGGGCAGCTTACCCGCCATTTTGCCCGTCTGACCGTTCATAACGAACTGATAGACCTTGCCGTTATACTTGTAATTCATAAACCAAACGGGCAGCAGCATATACTGCCAGTCGGTCTTGATGATGTTGACGGTTTTGGAGCGTTCGGTTACTGCCGAGTAGCCTGTGACACTATTTCTCAGTGTCGAAACTGCACCCTCCTCCAGACGCTTCTTTATCCTAGGGAGGACAGCCGCCTTGTCAACGTCATACTTATCCGCATAAAATCCCGAAAGATAGGACATGGAGAAATCCTTCAGCTCATTGTAATTAAACGGCTCAATGGCTTCCATAAGTTCGTCCTCGATCTTGGACGCACCATCGTTGGGAATGCCGTGATATTCCATATATGCCGCCCTTCTTACGTCGAAGATCTTTGTGTCGGTTACCTCGTAATCGCCGCTGCGGTGGGTGTGGATAATTTGTCCCTCACCGTCAAAGGTGGCATTTACACGGCAGTCCGCCAGCCAGAAGGGGACATAAAGCCCCGTGATCTTTTCAAGCTGTGTTGCAGATGTGAAATCGCTGGGTGTGAACCATTTTTTTCCTGCCCAGTCCTTGAACGCCTTTTTCGCCTGTTCGTTGGTGAATTGGAAGGGAATGACCTTGTTGGGACGATATTCCGCAGAAAGCCGTCCCGCCAGCATAACGGGGCTGTGGCAGTAGCAGCAGAAGGTGGCGGCGGTGTTTTCATCGGAAACGATCTCCGCACCGCAGTTGGTACATTCGTAGAGATTGTTTCCCGAAGCGAATTCATCGTCAGCCGCCTGTGTTTGGGGGTCTGCCTTGTCAAGGGGGTGATTTTCGTTATCGGCGAAAACCGACTTTATCTCCTCCTCGGTGAATTTGGACATACACCATTCGCAGCCAAATTGCTGGGACTGGGGGTCAAACTCAAGGCTGCCGCCGCAGTTTGGACATTGATATTGTACCAGATCCATATTATAACCTCATTCCGATGATTACGGTCTTGCAGCACCGCAGTTCTGACAGAATTTGCCCTTGTTTTCCTGACCGCAGGAGCATTTCCACGCTGCATCGGGGTTCTTGCCGCCGCAGTTCTGACAGAAGTTTCCTGTATTTACCTGACCGCAGGAACAGGTCCAGCTGCCTGCGGGAGCGGGCTTCTTAGCACCGCAGTTTGCACAGAAATTGCCGTTGTTGCCCTTATGACCGCAGGAGCAATCCCAGCCGCCCGACTGTGCTGCCTGAGCCTGTGCAGCCTGCTGAGCCTGCATCTGAGCAGCGTTTGTCTGAGATGCGGCACTCATAAAACCGCCTGCACCCTGCATACCCATGCCCATTGCCATATACGCCTGACCTGCGCCCGCTGTGTTGGAGCCTGCAGCCTGCAAGCCCTGTGCAATGGAGGTCTGGACAAATCCCTCTCTTACGGTGGGATCGCTCATCATTGCGCCCTGATTGCGCATATTGATAAGCTTCTTGGATTCCTCGTCGTAGGTGATAGCTTCGATACCTACGGAGCATACCTCGATACCTCTCAGACCCGTCCAGTCCTCGTCAAGGGTGGTAGCCATATACTTAGACAGCTCACGGCTCTTTGCGCCTATGTTAGAGATACGAACGCCGTCAACAGACATCTGGCTGATAGCCGTTCTGAGAGCGTCCATAAACTCGGAATAGTACTGTGCGTTAATGTCCTTGATATCCACTCTTGAAGCGGAACGGGGGCAAGCCTCGGTGTAGAATTTCAGCGGGTCGGTGATCTTGATGGAATAAATTCCTCTTGCACGGAGGAAAAGCTCGGCGTTATAGAAATTGTCGAAATAGCCGATAGGTGACTGTGTGCCGAACTTTATTCCCTTGATTTCCTGGAGATTTATGTAGAAAACCTGCTGCTTCTGGGACGGTGTGCCGCCAAACTTTATTCTGTTAAATGTGTCTGCAACAGCGTCGCCCAGCTGTCCGCTGAACATGGAGGGGGAGCTGCTGTTATTTACGGTATAATAGCCCTCCTGTGCGGAATAGTCAACGATCTTTCCGCCGTCAACCAGCAGCATCATCATATTGGGTCCAACGTGAACGACTGAACCGTTTGAGATAATATTGCTGTTTCCCTTAACATTACCGTTTCTCTTATCCTTGCGAACGGGAACGCCGCTTACAAGGACGGTTGTATCACTCATTTCGTCAGGCTCAATGACCTCAAGCCACTGATCGGCAAGACCGCCGCCCACAGATGACATAATTGCCTTAACAATACCCATTATAAAAACCTCCGTTTGATTATTTAACGATTTGCCGAGGAATGTTCGGCTTACATAATCACATTATAACATAGTTTTTCCAAAAATGCAATGATTTTCAAAAAATAATTTCACAATTGCCATACAAAAAAAGCTGCGCCCCGCACATAAGCACGGGACGCAGCCGAAAAGTCAATTATGTAACCAAAGCTATGGTTTACTTATTAGCCTCTCTTCTTGGTGATTACAGCAGCAGCACCTGCAACAGCCATTACAGCAACGATAGTTGCAGCAGCGGTGTTACCTGTAGCAGGAACGGAAGTTGTTGTATCAGCAGCGGGAGCAGCTGTTGTTTCAACGGGAGCAGCCTCTGTTGCGGGAGCCTCGGTTTCAACGGGAGCAGCCTCGGTTTCAGCAGGAGCAGCCTCTGTTTCAGCGGGAGCAGCCTCGGTTTCAGCAGGAGCAGCTTCTGTTTCAGCGGGAGCAGCAGTTGTTTCCTCTACTGCAGCAGCTGTTGTTTCCTCAGCGGGAGCAGCTGTTTCTTCAACAGTTGTTTCCTCAGCAGCGGGAAGACCAACAGTGATAGTCTTGCTGCCGTCGGAGAATGTGATGTTATCAATGTAAATTACATATTCGCAGTCATTCTGGTTAGCCCATGTCATGAAGCCGAAGAAAGGATTAACGCTCTTTTCGGACCACTGCTGAGTGGGGAGAAGCATCTTTCTTGTGATGTGAGCCTTAGCAATACCGCCGTCTACATAGAGGTTTTCATCAGCGCAGTCCCAAGAACCGTCAGACCAAGAGGGGTTCTTCTGTCCCTTACCGGGGAGATTAACATCGAAGCCGCCGGCAACGCCTACAGCACCGCCCATCCAGCCGAGCTGCTTGGTGGAATCCTTAGGAACGAAGGTTACGTCAAAGTCGATCTGCTTAACCTTGATAGAAGACTCTCTGGGCATGATGGAGTCCATATCGAACCAAACCTTAGGAACGTTGCCGCACTTCTGAACGTCAACCTTCAGCTGCTTAGAACCCTCATAATCCTCAACGGAGAGCTTGGAATCATCGGATCCGCCGGAATCCTTACCGGGGTCATCGTTGTTGATGTAAACGAAAGAAAAGTCGCCATCTTCGAAATCGATCTTGTCAGCACCGAGTGTGATAGCGGAAGCGCTGAATGCGCAGGACATAGAAGCTGCAAGAGCAGCAGCGGAAACGCCCGCAAGAATCTTTTTGAGTTTCATTTTTATCTCCTCCATAATTTTCGGCATATAGCCGCATTTTTAGTATGAAAACATTATACCATATTGTAATTAAAAACACAACATCAATTTTAGATAATATTTCGCCCGATTTTTAAACATTTCGCATAAAAATCACAAGAAAAACGCCCCCGAATCACTTCGGGGGCGCAATTTCCGTAAACGTAAACCCGTTTATGTAACGGCGAATTACTTTCTCTTCTTGGAGATAAGTGCAGCAGCACCTGCAACAGCCATAACTGTTACGATAGCAGCAGCTGTTGTATTGCCGGTAGCGGGAGCAGCTGTTGTTGTATCAGCAGCAGGAGCTTCTGTTACAGCGGGAGCAGCCTCTGTTTCAGCGGGAGCAGCTTCTGTTTCAGCAGGAGCAGCCTCTGTTTCAGCAGGAGCAGCTTCTGTTTCAGCGGGAGCCTCAGCAGCACCTGTAGCTTCTTCGTAGGACTTGCCTTCCATGATGTAAGCGGACTGCTCTTCGTCTACACGTCTGATAGCACCCTGTGTACCGTCAGCAGCAGACAGCTCAGCGGACTTGATGATAACGTCCTTAGTCTGGAATGCGAGGCAAGCACTTCCGTCCTCTTCGCCTGTTGCAGCGTCAACATAGCCCTTGAAGGTTGTCCATACGGACTCGGGAACTACGAACTCGAGAGAAGTCTGACCCTCAGCAAATACGAAGAAACCGTCGTTCTTAGCGATAGCTGTGTCACTCAGGAGAGAATCGGTGATAGCGTCCCAGGAAACACACATATTCATGGGCTTAGCCAGATAGTTGGGAGCACCAATGGGGGGCTTCTTTGTTTCTACGGTGAGAACGACCTTAACGTCGCCGCCGATAGCTTCAAATTCAGCCTTGGGGATAGGAGCGGAAGCGCCCCAGTCACCGGCGTAATCGGTGTTCATCTGAACGGTTGCTGCGAAAGCAGACACTGCCATCATTGTTGCGGAAGCTGCTGCAGCAACTACTGCTGCGAAAATCTTTTTGAGTTTCATTTTAAATATCCTCCATTCTGCGGTTTTTACCGCTTGTTGATAGTATTATATCACATTTATGTGTATTTGTACAAGTGAAATTTTGCACAAATAATATCCCAAACATTTAGCATTTTTTTATAAATAAAACGCTCCCCGACCTAAATCGGGGAGCGAAAGCTTTCATTTAAGCTGATTTTCGGGTATTCCGAAAATTACTTTCTCTTCTTGGAGATAACAGCAGCAGTACCTGCAACAGCCATTACAGCAACGATAGCAGCAGCAGAAGCGTTGCCTGTTGCGGGAGCGGTTGTTTCGGTAGTATCAGCGGGAGCAGCCTCTGTTTCTGCGGGAGCAGCTGTTTCCTCGGGAGCAGCCTCTGTTTCAGCGGGAGCAGCAGCCATACCGGAAACTGTGAACTCAACCTCAACGGAAGATGTAGGCATTGTGTAGCCGAACAGACCATCAGCCTTGCCCAGATCATCATTCCAGATGTTGATAGCCATAGGCTCCAGATACTCAGCAGCATCGGGGCTCAGGTAAGCTTCATCAAAGGTGTACTTTGTGGAGCCGTCGATCTTTACCTTAACATCGGAAATAGTGATGCCTGCATCAAGAGGAATATCGGTGGAAACGAACAGGAGGTTCAGAGCTTCATCGGAACCAAAATTGAAATCACCTGTAAGGCTTACGGAATATGTACCGTCACCTGTGATCTCAGCGTCTGTAAATGTACCGCCGTTGTTTGTAGCTGTAGGTCCGTCCCAGCCTGTCAGGTGGTCAAAGTAGTTTGTGCCGTCCTCAGCAGCAACGCCCTGACCGTAGTTAGGTTCGTACCAAGCGTTTCTGAATGTGAAGCTTGCGGACTGGATACCAAGATAAGCGTGATATGTGCCCTCTGCGGAAGCGGGCATTGCAGCCATCATAGATACAGCCATTGCGCCTGCAGCAGCAGCTGCGAGAATCTTAGACATTTTCATAGCAATTTCTCCTTTTTGGGTATTTGATAATACCTATTTTTATGAATATTATATCATTATACGGCAATATTTTCAAGGTACACTTCCTACAATTTTGAAGCCCAAAAATCAGGATAATGCACAAATCCGATAAAAAGCCGTACCTTATAAAAGCAGCCGCCGAACATTTCGTCACGGCAGCCGCTTCATTTCGGAGCTTATCCGAAAATTAACCTCTCTTCTTGGAGATAACAGCAGCAGCACCTGCAACTGCCATTACAGCAACGATAGCAGCAGCGGAAGCGTTGCCTGTTGCGGGAGCGGTTGTTTCGGAAGTATCAGCGGGAGCAGCCTCTGTTTCTGCGGGAGCAGCCTCTGTTTCAGCAGGAGCAGCCTCTGTTTCAGCGGGAGCAGCAGCCTCAAGACCGGAAACTGTGAATGTTACGGACAGGGACTCAGCAACAGCTGTAGCCTGGTTTACACCGGGATCGTCCTTTGTATCGGAATACATATTGTAAATATCAATTCTGAAGTTGCCCTTTTCCTCAATGTCGCCGTAGAGGATCTTGTCAGCGGAAACGCTGATCTCGGAGCCGTCAACTTCGATCTTGTCGAGAGTTGCAACAGCGTCGGGATAGTTAGCGAACATCTGGTCAAAGTCGATTACGAATACACCGAAATCTGCAGCACCTGCAACTACGTCAGATGTGAGAGTGTATGTACCGTCGCCTGTTACCTCAACGGAGGTTTCCCAGTCCTGGTGCTCCCATGTGCTGTCGGTAAAGCCGAGCTTTGCAACAACGGGTGTATCCAGAGCAAAAGCGGAAACTGCCATGCCGGAAACTGCAACTGCGCCGCTTACGAGAGCAGCAATAGCCTTATTCATCTTCATAATAATGACTTCCTTTCATATTGCGCCGTAAGACGGCAATTTATTGTATGTAATCGGTTACCCGATAACTAACATAATTATACCCTATTTAACCAAATAAATCTATATTCATTTTGCATTAATCTGAGCAGAAAATATTGTGCATTTTTGCAATATGATACAAAACGACTCAGCGATTTTTCTTTTTCAGGATTATGGTCGCAGCCGCCAGAACTGCGGGAACTATGTAGCTTGCGGGCCCCGTATTTCCCGTATCGGGGGAAACCGATACCGCAGCGGACGCATTCACGGTAAATGCTCCCAGTGCCGCAGCTGCCGTATATGCCGCAGTGATCACCTTTTTCATAGAATGTCCTCCGAACAGAAAACCGCCCCCGCACTAAGCAGCGCAGGGGACGGCAAAGTTATCTTTTGTTAAGCTAAAAAATTACTTGTTAGCCTTCTTAGCAACAACAGCAGCTGCAGCCAGAGCAACGGGGATAACAGCCAGAGCAACGGGAGCGTTGCCTGTTGTAGGGTTGGTAACGGGAGCGGGAGCTGCCTCTGTTGTAGCCTCGGTAACAGCCTCTGTTACGGGAACCTCTGTGATAACCTCTGCAGCAGTTGTTTCTACGGGAGTATCGTCGATAACTGTGGAATCGTCATCTGCACCCTGAGCGGAAGCAGAGAAAGCCATCATAGAAAGAGCGGTTACGGATGCTGCGCAAGCAGTAAGAATCTTCTTCATTTTCATTGTTATTTCCTCCATTTGTTTTTTGGTTTATAATAGCAATAGCGGATTATTGGCTATTTAACTATGTTATCATTATAACACAACAATCGCTTTTAATGCAACCGTTCAAATAGACAATTTTAGAGAATTTACCGTGCTGATTTTAACGTATTTGTCAAATTTGCAATTTTTTTCAGCCAATTCTGAAAATTTGGTTACAATTTCGTATCAAAGTGAAAAGTGGAAAGTGGAATTTTGGGGCGGCAAATCCATAACTTCACTTTTCACTTTCCACTTTTCACATTAATTTCAGGTGTTGCATTTTTCGATTATTTGTGATATAATGATTAAAAATATTTTCGGGAGATGATAATATGGACTTGCAGCAAGCACTTAAAGATGCTCATAATGCCGAGGACGGACAGCCGAAAATGCGTGCCTTGCAGACCGCCTACGCCATTGCTGACAATGAGAAAAACCTTCCCATGAGCCTGCATATCAGATATATGTACATAAACGAATCTATCTTTTCGGGAGACAGGCTTGGTGCGCTGCTCATATTCCCCGAATTTCTGGCAATGTATGACGCCCACCCCGAGCTTGACAATCCCCGTATCGACGAGGACGTTTCTTACGCCTTCCGCTGGGTAATAGAAGCGGCGGGAGAGTTCTATCAGGTCAGCGTTTCACAGGCGGACAGCTGGTTTTCCGAATATGCAAGACGGCTTGACGAGCAGGGGATCAGCCGTAAAATTGTGTATATGAAAAGCTCCCTTTACTACCGCTGGATCGACCGCAAGCGTGCCCTTTCCGACTTCAAGCTGTTTATGAAAGCTCCCGAGGACGGCAATTCCGACGGGCTTGCGCTGAACACCGACCACATTGTTCTCATGAAGCTTTATCAGGGCGATGAAGCGGGTGCGCTGAAAACTGCAAAGCCCATTTTCGAGGGGAAGCTGCCCAATTTCAATCTCCCGCATCAGACCATGGCGGATTTTGCGGATTTTTACCTTGCCTTCGGGGAATATGACAAGGCGCTTGATATGGCGGACAAGCTTTATCCCACCACCAAGGGCGACCCGTTTTTCTTAAAAAGCAGCTCCATTGCCATGGAGGCGGTGGCGGAATACGACCTAAAGCGTGCAGCCGAGATGTTTTCAACGGAATTACCCAATTTTGAGAAGTCGAAAAATCCATTTTTACGGTATTATTTCGCATCGGCGGCGGCAAAATTATTTGATAGAATGTCACACAAGGGAAACCTTCCCAAGGGTCTTGACGGCAGCTTTTACGGCATTGCAAAGGATCTGGCGGACAGGTTTGATGCCCGCAACGGCACTTCCTATTTCAACGATAGATTAAACGGCAGAACGGAGGACTACTATGTTTGATTTTGATACCGAGTACAAAAAAATTATGCTGCTGGACGAGGGTGCGCCCCGTATGGACGCCCTGAATACAGCCATTTCTTCGGCAGATCAGGAGAACGACTATTGGTCTGGACTGGCTTTGAGATACCTTTATATTAAGGAGTCCATTTTCGCCGATGACGCATTTCAGGCTATAATAATGTTCCCCGAATATTTGGCGTTATTTGACGCTCACCCCGAATTTGAGGAGGAATTTTCAGCAGACATAATGTGGGCTTTCAAGTGGGTTCTGGAAAATTCCCGTGATTTTTATCAGGTTTCTCTTGACCGGGCTGAAAAGTATTTTGAGGAATTTAAGAAACGCTGTGACCGCTACGGTGCGGGAAACGGTGCATATTATATGAAAATAGCGAAATTCTACGAGCTTATTGACCCCGAATTTTCAAAGGCTGCATTTGCGGAATTTTCAAAAACACGCCGTGACAAGTTCAGCGACTGCTACGCCTGCGAGCTTAATTTCAAGGTGGAAAACGAGCTGAATAACGGCAGTCTTGAGTCTGCTTTGAAAGCCGCCGAGCCTATTTTCAGCGGAAAACGCACCTGCGCAGAGGTTCCCCACGTTACCTACGGCGCATTTATGGACTATTACGCAAGACAGGGCGAATATGATAAGGCTATGAACTATGCCGAGAAGATGTACCGCCTTATCTCCGATAATCCGTCTTTCCTTGTGCAGGTGGGACAGTTTATGGAGCTGCTTTCCGTTACAAATGCCAAAAGGGGTGCAGAGGTGCTGAGAAAGCATATTGAACAGGCAACAGTCTGCAAAAATCCCTATATGCGTCTGAGATTTTGGATAGGCGCATACCGTATTTGCAGATGTGCTGCCGAGGAGTCCGAAAACAGACTGCGCATTGTCCTGCCGAGAAGCGGTTATCCCGCAGAGCTTAAAGATATTGTCCCCGAAAGAGCGGCGAGCAATATTTACGATGCGGCAGTTCTTGCGGATATGTTCAAAAAAGCAGCCGAAGCCCTTGCGGACAAGTTTGACGAGCGCAATAAAACTGACCGTTTTCGCAGCCTGACAGAGTTCACATTCCCCGAATATACGGGCGAAAAGGAAGGCATTTTCTCAATGTATATCCAGCCCGCACCGTCCATAATGACGGCAGTTGGCAAGGGTCTGACACTTGAAACGGCGAAGGCTGCTTTGGAAAATGCCGAGTATCTCCATGCAGAGGGCGTTATGATAGCTGACGACAGGCTTTATGCAAATATTTCCTGCTCAAACGGAATAATTGAAATGCAAATAACAGGCGCACCCTTTATGCCGCAGATGTTGGCAATGGCAGAGCCTCTCCACGCAATTACCGAGGACGAAATGGCAGCCCTAAAGGAAGCCGACAGTATGCTTGCCGTGCTTGCCAAGTATACGGGAAACGGCGTTGCTTGTTTCAGAAAGCAGCTGGAAGCGGTGCTTGCGGCTGCCCCCGAAACGCCTGTTATCATTGATATGAGCGCAATTCAGACTATCTCCGCAAAATGGGCAGGGCTGGCGCTAAAATCGGAAATTGACCCGTCCTTTGAATATTATGTGAAGCTTCTCCCCTTTACAGATGATGAAAGCGATTCCGTGGAAATTACCGCCATGGGTCTGGAACGCTTCGGCATTTCCAATATCCGTCTGACAGGTTCAGACAAACAGCGTTACGGCTTTGACGCAAGGGCATTGCAGAAGTATGCAAGCGAGCTGTTTTACGGCGAAAATCCCGAAAATCCCGTTGCATTTGCATATGACGATGACGAGAACGAGTTCTGCGGCATATGTGTCCCCGCCGAAAAAACAGACGATGAAGAGGAACGTCCTCTGCCCCTGCTCCGCTATATCGACCCCGAAACGGAAGAGCCGAAAGCCCCCCATGAATACGACATTGATTTCCTCAAAAACTACGGCTTCGGTCAGCTTCGTGACGAGTTCAAGAACACCGCTTTGCTTGCCAGAGAACGCTTTAGCTATTTCCTTGACAACATTGAAAGGGCTGAACAGGCGGCGGCAAGAGTCCTTGTTATCGACCCCGAGGAGAATTTCGAGTACATCTGGTGTATATTCGACAAATCTCCCGACGGAAAAATAACCGCAAGGGCAGACGAGGAAGGCAGCTTCATCTCCGAGGGTGACGAGGTTCAGCCTTATGACGGAGAGGATTTTGCCCCCGCAGATTGGGTGCTGAAAATGGGCGAAAACGGTATTCGTCCCGATGATGTTTATCTGCTTCTTGAAGAATAATTGCTGTACAGATCTCACCGCTGCCTGAGTGACTTATTTAGGCGGGTGTATGGAGGGCTAAATATGTTTGATTCTATGGAAGATTTTATTTATGTCGCAGATGATTTTGTTGAGCATTTCAGAGATGGAAAATTAGATTATTCGGTTGAAAGTCTAAATCTTCTCGAAGAATATCTTGACGATCTCAGCTGCTTTGGACTGGAAGATGAAGCACTTAATAATGCCGCTGAAACAATAGGAAGTTACATTTTTGAAACTGCCCGCAGATGCTATGGCGGTGAATATACATGGTCAGAGGAATACGACCAGCCTATGTTAGTTACGGTAATGCCTGAGCTTTCTGTGGCAATTATGGCATTTGATAAGGTGAAAAAACGTCTTAAAAACGAAAGTAAAGAAAGCATTTCCCTTTATATCTCAAAATATAAAGAACATATCGAAAAAGGAAAACAGCAAAAGTGATACAATGTGTCGTCACTTAAATATTCCTCACAAAAACAGGGCTGTTGCAGCGTTTGCCGCAACAGCCCTATTGCTTTGCATCTAAAATATTATTCCAACTCAAACGCACCCGTATAAAGCTGATAATACTTGCCCTTGTCGGCAATAAGCTTTTCGTGGCTGCCCTTTTCGATAATTCTGCCGTTTTCCAGCACCATTATCACATCGGAATTTTTGACGGTAGACAGACGGTGCGCAATAACGAAAACCGTCCTGCCGTGCATAAGAGCGTCCATGCCCTTCTGAACGATAGCTTCCGTTCTTGTGTCGATAGAGGAGGTCGCTTCGTCCAAAATCATAACAGGCGGGTCTGCCACAGCCGCTCTTGCAATTGCAAGCAGCTGACGCTGTCCCTGTGAAAGGTTTGCACCGTTGCCCGAAAGCTCCGTGTTATATCCGTCGGGAAGTCGTGTGATGAAATCGTGTGCGCCTGCCAATTTTGCGGCTGCCATACATTCCTCATCGGTTGCGTCAAGACGACCGTAGCGGATATTATCCATAACCGTTCCCGTGAACAGGTTAGTGTCCTGCAAAACTATGCCGAGAGAACGGCGGAGGTCTGCTTTCTTTATCTTGTTGATGTTGATGCCGTCATAGCGAATTTTTCCGTCCGCAATATCGTAGAAACGGTTTATCAGGTTGGTAATGGTGGTCTTTCCCGCACCTGTTGCGCCGACAAATGCCACCTTCTGTCCCGGCTCTGCGAAAATGGTAATGTCGTGGAGAACGATCTTTTCATCGGTATATCCGAAATCCACCTGATTAAGACGAACATCGCCCTTTAGCCTTGTGTAGGTAGTCGTACCGTCACCGTGAGGGTGCTTCCACGCCCAGACATTGGTACGCTCGGAACATTCGGTAAGAGTTCCGTCAGCGTTTTCACGGGCATTTACAAGGGTAACATATCCCTCGTCCGTTTCGGGCTGCTCGTCAATGAGATCAAAGATTCTGTCCGCACCTGCAAGACCCATAACGATAGAGTTTATCTGATTGGAAACCTGACCGATATTTCCGCAGAACTGCTTTGTCATATTCAGGAAGGGAACGATAATGCTGATACCGATAGCCATTCCCGAAATGCTCAGGTTGGGGACGTTAAAGGTCATAAGCGCACCGCCCGCCAGAGCAATTACAACGTACATAACATTTCCGATATTTCCCAGAATAGGCATAAGGATATTTGCGTACTTGTTAGCCTTTTCGGCGTCCTCGAAGAGCTGCTCGTTTACAATGTCAAATTCCTTCTTGCACTCCTCCTCACGGCAGAACACCTTAACGACCTTCTGACCGTTCATCATTTCCTCGATAAAGCCCTCGGTCTTACCTACTGCCTGCTGCTGTCTGATGAAGTATTTGGAGGAATTTCCGCCGACCTTTTTTGTGACCATTGTCATAAAGAAGATACCCACGACTATAAGCAATGCCAGCCATACGCTGAAATACAGCATAATGGAGAACACGGTAATAATGGTAATTGCGGAGATTATAAGCTGCGGAACGCTCTGTGACACCATCTGACGGAGAGTGTCGATATCGTTGGTGTAATAGCTCATAATGTCGCCGTGATTGTGTGTGTCAAAATATTTGATAGGGAGATTTTGCATCTTGTCGAACATCTTGCAGCGAAGCTTTTGCAGCGTTCCCTGTGTGATTATCGCCATAAGCTGATTGTAAATGACACCCGATGCCAGCGAAAGGATATAGAATATGACCAGCACGCCCACAATGGAAAGTATCTCGGGCTTAGCCGATGCCCAATCGCCGACCTTCCAATATTTCTCGATAACGGAGATAACATTCTGCATAAACAGCGAAGGCACCGAAGATACCACCGCATTAAAAATAACGCAGAAAAGAGCAACGGGCAGCATTACAGGATAGAAGGAGAACAGCATTTTAACAAGTCTTTTAAAAGTCCCCTTTTTCGCCATAGGTCTGCCGCCGGGACCGCCCTTTGGGGGACGCATATTATGCTTCATCTGCGTCACCTCCCTTATTCTGTGAGAAGTATACTTCTCTGTAAATTTCGTTGGACTTCATAAGCTCGTCATGAGTGCCGAAGCCGTTTATCTTTCCGCCGTCAAGGACAACTATCTTGTCCGCCTCCTGAACGGAGGAGATACGCTGTGCAATGATTATCTTAGTAGTTTCGGGGATAAATTCCTTGAATGCCTTTCTGATAAGCGCATCTGTCTTGGTATCGACAGCACTTGTGGAATCGTCCAGAATAAGTATCTTGGGACGCTTCAGCAACGCTCTTGCAATACAAAGCCTCTGCTTCTGACCGCCCGAAACGTTCGCACCGCCCTGTTCGATGTATGTGTCATACTTATCGGGAAATTTCTCGATAAACTCGTCCGCACAGGCAAGACGGCAGGCTTCTATCATCTGTTCGTCCGTAGCGTCCTTGTTGCCCCAGCGGAGATTGTCCTTGATAGTTCCCGAAAACAGCACGTTTTTCTGGAGAACGACAGCCACCTGATTTCGGAGCGACTCAATGTCATACTCCCTTACGTCACGTCCGCCGACCTTTACGGAACCTGCGGAAACGTCGTAAAGGCGGGAAATAAGCTGTATCAGCGAGGATTTTGACGAACCCGTTCCGCCGATAATGCCGATAGTTTCGCCCGATTTTATATGCAGATCGATGTTTTCCAGAGCATATCTTTCAGCCTTTTCCGAATAGCGGAAGGAAACTCCGTCAAAGTCCACGGAACCGTCCTTTACTTCGGTTATGGGATCTTCGGGATTGTGAAGAGTGCTTTCTTCTGTGAGAACCTCTGCAATACGATGTGCGGATTCTGCGGACATTGTCATCATAACAAATATCATGGAAACCATCATCAGGCTCATAAGTATCTGAAAGCTGTATGTCAGCAGGGAAGAAAGCTGTCCCACATCAAGGTCAACGCCCAATGAAGTAACCACCGCCTGCGAACCGAACACCATAACGCATATCATAACAACGTACATACAAAACTGCATCAGAGGGTTATTCAGCGCAATTATACGCTCTGCCTTTGTGAAATCTGCGCAAACCTCGTCGGCAGCCTTCTTGAATTTTGCCTTTTCATAATCCTCACGAACGAAGGATTTTACAACTCTCATTCCCTTGATATTCTCCTGAACGGAGCTGTTGATATTGTCGTATTTCTTGAAAACACGCTGAAAAAGCGGCATTACCGTCTTGATTATCAGTGCCAGACCGATACCGAGGACAGGCACCACAAACAGGAACACCATAGCCGTCTTTCCGCCCATAACAAACGCCATAACGAAGGAGAATATGAGCATCAGCGGACATCTTACCGCAATTCTGATTATCATCATATACGCCATCTGAACGTTCATAATATCCGTGGTAAGACGTGTCACCAGCGATGAAGTGGAGAATTTGTCGATATTCTCAAAGGAAAAGTTCTGTATCCGATAGAACATATCCTTTCTGAGATTTTTCGCAAATCCGCAGGACGCCGTTGCGCAGTACATACCCGAAAGCGAACCGCATGCCAGAGAGCCGAACGCCATCACCACAAGTATTGCACCGTATACCGCAATGGTTTTCATATCGCAGCCTGCCTTTATCTGATTGACAAGGTTTGCGATAATGAAGGGGATAATACATTCCAGCACGACCTCACCCGAAACATAAAGCGGGGTAAGTATGGACGCCTTCTTGTACTCCCGAATGGATTTTGCCAGAGTTTTTATCATTTTCCTATCTCCCTCCCGAAGATATTTCGCCCGACTAAAAAAACGTAATCCAAATGGATTACGCAAGAACATTGAAAGCCTTTCCCGAGCGATAAAATAACTATTTGTACCATATATAAGGATAACACTATATTTTTTAAAAGTCAAGTCAAGTAAGATGAAAACTGGGTGAAAACAGCTTTTTTTAGTGTTTAGTGTTGAGAGTTGAGTGTTGAGTTAAATGTGGAAAGTGAAAAGTGGAAAGTGGAGTTGTTGGTGCTGTATTGAATGTGGAAAGTTGAAAGTGAAAAGTGGAGTTGTTGGTGATAAGTGTTGAGTTTGTTTTGGATTTTTTTCGAAATATTGTAGGGGACGCATCCCGTCCCGCTTTTTCCGAGAACAGTTTCCCCGTCCCGCAGCTTCGCACTTTGCTATTTTGTGTTGAATATCTGCGAAATTTACCGTATAAAAATATTTAGGACATTTTTGTGTGATATAATGTTTCCCGAATCAATCCGAAAGGACATCTAAAAATGAAAAGCAAACACAAAGCCATTTTATACATACTCAGCGCAGCATTGTTCTTCTCCCTCATGAACACCTTTGTGCGGCTGGCGGGGGATCTGCCGTTTATCCAAAAAAGCTTTTTCCGAAACCTTATAGCCTTTTTCTGCGCCGCCGCTGTAATGAAAAAGCAGCATATCAGCCCGAAATGGAAGGACGGCACTTTAAAGGGTCTGCTCATGCGTTCAAGCTTCGGTCTTGCGGGGATACTCTGCAACTTTTACGCCGTTGACCATATCCCCATTGCGGACGCTTCAATGCTCAACAAGCTGTCCCCCTTTTTCGCCATACTGTTTTCGCTGATTTTTCTCGGTGAACGGGTAACTATTGTTCAATGGCTTCTGGCAATGGGCGCATTTGCGGGCAGTCTGCTGATAATAAAGCCGTCCATGACAAACACAGATTTCTTCCCCGCACTTATCGGACTTTTCGGGGGAATGGGTGCGGGGGCGGCATACACCGCAGTAAGATGGCTGTCGGGCAAGGGCGTGAAGGGACCGTATGTGGTGTTTTTCTTCTCGGCGTTTTCCTGCCTAGTGACAGCACCCGCTCTTATTTTCGACTATCACCCCATGACGGTCTATCAGCTGGCAATGCTGCTTCTGGCGGGAGGTTCGGCGGCAGCAGCGCAGTTCTCCATAACGGCGGCATACTTCAACGCCCCCGCTAAGGAGATATCCGTTTTCGACTATTCCCAAGTGATATTCTCCGCAATTATCGGTATGATAGTGTTTGACCAGCTGCCCGACATTTACAGCTTTCTCGGATATATCGTCATCTGCCTTATGGCGGTCATTATGTTTTTCTACAATAACCGGAACGTCGGCAAAGCCGACTAATGTGAAAAGTGGAAAGTGGAAAGTGGAATTTTTTTCGCAGCCACATAATTTAAGGGGCAACCATTATGGCTGTCCCTTAATTTTATATGATGTATACCGCAGTAATCCGAACACTAATAACTCCACTTTTCACTTTTCACTTTCCACACTAAACTAAAACCCTATCTTTTCCGACGAATCAGCCGAACTTGATGAAACATAATGCTTGCTTGCGTCCTTCTTCATATCAACATAAACCTTCACCGTATCGCCGGGGCTGTAAGGACTTTCCAAAGGGTGATGAGGGTGACTGCGGAATGTCGTTGTTATACCGAAGCCGCTGTCATAGGTGAAAACCGACTGATTGTATCTGACCTTATTTACCGTCAGATTTGAGGGCTCTTCCCCCGTATATTCAGCATAAACATACTTGTCATCTCTGATAAGCCTGTTTATGTAAGCACCCTTGCGCAGTTCAACTATAAGAAATGCCGCTCCGATGCCGCCGAAAACAAAGACGAATATCAGGCATACCGCCGATGCCACTCCGGGGTCTGTCATACTCCTTTTCGGATCATTCGGGTCAATAAGTATAGAAATTTCATCGCCCTCAGCCATTCCCGAATAATAATAGTCCAGCTTTTCCGAATAGTGCTGACCGTTATAATCGTATTCAACGTAAACGTCGTGATAGGTCGTTGTCGTATTTCTGCTTTTGCTGCCACTGCTGCTGTGTCTGCGTTCACGCCGCACCTGAATGTCGGTTATCTCGGCGGTAACGCTGACTGCAGTTTTCTTGAAGCTGTTCCAGCTGACATTTACTGAAACCGAAACTATCAGCATTACCACAGCCACAAGAGAGAAAACTCCGCCTATTATCATAAACACGAGATTGTATTTGTATTTTCCCATGGTCGTTTCCCCCATATTTATCTGCAAAATTCGGGATTTTTCCGCTTTATTTCTGCCTTGTTTTCATACATAAGAGCGTCTGCCTTACTGTATATTTCCTTAAATCCCGAAAAATCGCTCGTTCCCGAAGCATATCCCATAGCAATACTCAGCTTTATGGGACTGTCCTTGTAGTTATCGCAGGCAATGCGGACATTTTCAATTTCCGACAATACCTCCTCGTCATTGGGTGAAATATATATCACCGCAAATTCATCTCCGCCTATTCTGTAAACGTTGTGTGCGTTTTTCATATTGTCCAGAAGAACAGAAGCGGCGGCTTTGATAAGCTTATCACCCTCGGCGTGACCGTAATTATCGTTGATAAGCTTCAAACCGTTCATATCACAGATAACAAAGCCTATGTTCAGCTGCTTGTTCTTATACTTCTTTTCAAATGCGGACATCTGCTGTTCAAAGCTGTTTTTGTTACGGACACCCGTGGCATTGTCCCAGAGAGCCTGTTCCAAATATGCGGAAACGGGATTATCCACCGTAACAAACAGACCTATGCAGACGAATGTTACCGCCGCACCCGTCATAAGCAGCTCGGGAATGAACGCCTGCAAAGAGATCATCACCGCCATAAGCGAACCTGTCGGCAGAACGGCAAGCCGCATTTTCCTGTCCAGATTTTTGTAATTGACCAGAGCCAGTATCAAAGCAGCTAAACAATATAAAGCAAATATGCCGTAGCACACAAAAATAAGCTGACCGTAGCTGTAATTTGTCACTCTGCCCCGAACATACTCTATAGGCAGAACGAATGACAGCAGTATTATCGTAATAACAGGCAGGAACTTGACTCGGCGATATCCCTGCAAAAGTCTGTATGACATAGTCAGCTTGATAACATAATCCAGAAATTCCATTATAAACAATAAGCCGAAGCAATAGAAAGCAACGTGAAGCACCTTGTTCACCGCTTTTGGAACAACATCAAGATTGTTTACGGTCACTACCGTTATCATATCCAGCAGTACGTGCCCCAAAGCATAGAACGCTATTTTCAGAAAGGATCTTCCGTCGTTGCTCTCGTCATTGCTTTTATATATTGAATGATAGCATATCAGAAAAATGAGAACAAGCAGACAAACTGCTTCCTCCCTAACGGTCAATATTACCGACAAGCCCATACCCCCATATTATTATTTTCAGCCATTTAATTTACAAATATTATACATCAAAATAATAAGATTGTCAATAATAGCTTACAAAGAATTCCGTCATAAAACAACATTTCCATAAAAACACGTTTAAGAAAATGACTATTCGTCAGTTTTGCCTATTGCCAAATTTTTCGGACAGTATTATAATTATATTTGGGGTAATTTCTACGAAAAGAAGCGAATAATAATGGTAATTGATTTTCACACACATATCTATCCCGCAGACATTGCCGACAAAGCCACAAAAAGCATCTGCGAGTTTTACGGACTGTACGAAGAAGAACACAAAAACAAGATAGCCACCGCCGAAACACTTCTCGAAGAGGGCAGAAACGGCGGTATAGACAGCTTTGTTATCCTGCCCGTTGCCATAAAGCCTGAGCACGTTTCCCATATAAATGATTTTGCCATTGGTGAAGCTGAGAAGCATAAGGAGTTCTATCCCTTCGGCACACTTCACGCCGCCATGAACGACCCTCTCAGCGAGATAGAACGCATTTCGGGGAAGGTGAGGGGCATAAAATTTCACCCCGACACTCAGCAGTTCCCCATAGACGACAAGCGGCTTTTTCCCGTATATGATGCACTTCAAGGCAAGCTGCCCGTGCTTTTTCATTGCGGGGACAAGCGGTTTGACTATTCCCACCCGTCAAGGCTGAAACGGGTTTTGAAGGAGTTCCCACGCCTGACGGTCATAGCGGCACATATGGGCGGATATTCCATCTTTGACGAAGCAATGGAGCTTCTCTGTCACGAGAACTGCTTTTTTGACATTTCCAGCTCTATTATGTTCCTCGGCAAGGAAAAAAGCGTGGAATATGTCAGAAAATACGGTGCAGAGCGGATAGTGTTCGGTTCGGATTTTCCCCTGTGGAAGCCGTCGGAGGAAAAGGAACGTTTTTTAAATCTCGGTCTGACGGACAGGGAGAATGAGCTTATTCTTTCGGAAACCGCCTTGCGCCTGCTAAATGTGGAAAGTGGAAAGTGAAAAGTGGAGTTATTAGTGTTGAGTTATAAATTAAAAGTATAAACAGACTAAATTTTAAGGGGCAGCCGTTTTGGTTGCCCCTTTATAATTGCGGTTGAGAAAGAATTCCACTTTCCACTTTTCACTTTTCACATTTAACGAATCACTTTTCACATTATGCCGAGATGTCCTTTTTAATATACTTAGCAAACCCGATAATAACACCCAGAGCGGAAATAGCAATGCCTACCCACATAAGCTTCATATCGATCTCCGATTCGGAAATAATATTGCTTGCCTCGGCGTATGCGTAGGGAGTTATGTATTTGAGTGCTTCCGCCTTGTCGCTGATATTGCAGATGATATTCATAAAATATAAAGTCAGCGCAAGACCTAAGCCGATGCCAATGCTGCCCCGCCTGATAAACGCCGAAATTCCGAAGCAGATACAGCCTATCTCTATCTGCATAACAAGATATGCGGCGTGAAGCAACATAAATTCCTTCATCTTGTATTCCTCGCCGATAATTCCCGCAGACGCAAGGCTAATGCCAACAACAGCCACATTCATCAAAATTATCTGCGTGAAAACGGACATAAGCTTCTGAACCAGCACGGAACCTCTGCTTACGGGGTGTGTCAGGAGAAATTCGGCGGTGCGTTCCTTTTCCTCATTTGCAAGCACGGAAATTCCCGCCAGAGCCGCAAAAAATCCCCCGCCGATTCCCAGAATATTGCCGCACTCAATGCCGTAAAAGCCCATAAGCTCTCCGAAGCTCAGCCTGTCCATACCGAATGCCGCGGTAAATCCGCCCATATTTGCAAAAACATCGGAAACGCTGTCCATCTCCGACTCCATTTCGGGGAACATCATCACGCAGATGAACATCATAAAGCCAATGGAAAGCGTCCATATGAGCCACGATTTTGCGGACTGTTTCAGTTCTTTTATGTAAATTGTCATATCACACGCCGCCTTTCTCATAGAAGTGCATAAATATCTCGTCAAGCCCGGGTTCGGTAATGGTCATATCGGTAATGGGCATTGCGTTTACAGCGGACAAAAGTGCCTTTATATCCCCGCCGTAAAGGAATGTGACACCGTCCTCGGACACCTCCGCCGATTTCACGGAAACGCCCTCGGGAAGGGCATTTACACCGTGGAGGGTCACACGCTTCGCACTTGTTTTTGATAGATTTTCCACGCTGTCAAGGGCGATAAGCCTGCCCTCCTTGATGATAGCCGCACGGGTGCAGTTTTTCTGTATTTCCGACAGGATATGTGAGGACAGAAAGATAGTCGCACCCTCCTCATGACGCTCCCTTAAAATGCTGAAAAACTCCCTTTGCATAAGCGGGTCAAGTCCGCTGGTAGGCTCGTCCAAAATGCAAAGCTTCGGCTTATGCTGCAATGCGCAGACGATAGACGCCTTTTTGCGGTTTCCCAAGGAAAGCTCGTCAACACGCTTTGAACAGTCCAGGTCAAGCCGTTCGCAAAGCCGTTTTGCTTCCTCGGAACAATCCTTTTTTCTCATTCCCGCAGACAGGGAGATAATGTCCCCCACACGCATACCGTTATAAAAATTCGCCTCGGAGGGCATATATCCAACATCACGGAGAATTTCGTTCTTTTGGGAAATAATGTCCTTCCCGAAAATTGACGCCGTTCCCGATGTTGGGAAAATAAGTCCCAGCAGGGTACGGATAGTGGTGGATTTTCCCGCACCGTTTGGCCCGATAAATCCGAAGAAATCCCCCTCATTCACCGCAAGGTCAAGTTCTGTTATGCCCCTTGCGCTGCCGTAGGTTTTTGTTAGCTTTTTTGTTTCGATAATTGTCATTTTCCGTCCTCCTTTAAAGGTATTCGGGCTTATAAACAAGCCTTTTCAGCATTTCCAGATATTCAAGATAGGTATTGTTTAGCTTCTCCAAATCGGTCAGCTCCTCGGGAGTTCTGGTGCGCATAAAGCCCTCGGCAAACCACAGGATAATGTTCACCAGCTTTTCGGGGGAAACGTCATCACGAAGCTTGCTGAGGTCTGCCCTTGCAAGAAAGCTCTCGGCGGCACTTTTCTCGATATCCCCGAAGGTGGTGTCTATCTCGCTTTTCACCTCGGGACTGTCCTCGTAAAATGCTTTTACGATAAATGTCATACAGTCGGGGTGCTTTGCAAGCATTGACATTTTGCAGCTTTGAGAATTTACGATTATCTTGAAAAAATCCGTTTCCGAAGTGTCGGTAAATTTGCTCATTTCGCCCATTATAAAATTTGCCGCATAGTCATACAGGAACAGATAAAGCCCCTTTTTGCTGTCGAAATAGTGGAAGATAAGCCCCTTTGAAATGCCCGCCAGCGACGCTATTTCGTCGGTGGACGCCTTTTTGTAGTCGTATTTTGCAAAGACGTGAAGTGCGGCATTTATAATAGTATCCTGCCGCTCCTTTGATAATGTGAAAAATTTCTCGTTCAATTTGCATTTCCTTTCTGTTGACCGATTAGGTCAATGTTATTATAGCATGATTGACCGATTTGGTCAATAGGGCTTTTGTTTGTATATTTAACAAAATAGCGGTGACGGTTTTATATAAATTGCCGGCTGATTTTATGATAGCACGATTTTTTCGGAATATTTTTAAAATGCTTGACAATAATATTTTTGTGTGATATAATAAACGCAGGAAATAAGAAATAATCCACCTAGTTCACCGGATTACACAAATAGCCCCCCCAGAGCTGCAACTCCGAGGGGGCTTTGTGCTGTCCAAATTATGTGCTCTTCACTCTACATATTGTAGGGAACGCATCCCGTCCCGTTGGGGTTGCTGAAATATTCGGGTTACATTAAAATTGACGGAAACCACGGCTTTTTGCCGCCTATCGGCAGTGTGAAAAATTTGTAAGGCGTGGACGCCTTACAAATTTTTCACGGCGCACCGCACACAATTGCGTGTTTTCACGACTTTTGCTATATTCGTTAGATAGATGCTTTACTGTTATTTTTGTGTGCGGTGCTTTTTTGGCTGTTTTGTTTGTGCGCTTTACTGTTAAATCTTTTTTGACTGTTAGCTTAGGGGATTTCGCCTCTGCGGAGGCGACAAGGGGCGCTGCCCCTCGACCCCGCAGCCTTTAGAAAAGGCTGGCGAAACTTTTATATTGGCTGGCGAAACTTTTATTTTTTTGGCTTACGAAATTGACAAATCGATTTTTTTGGAGTATAATAACCATATGCCATAAATTTAAGGATTCGGAGGATAAAAAAATGTCAGAGAAAAAACCATTCTATATAACCACACCTATCTATTATCCGTCGGGAAATCCCCATATCGGACACTGCTATACTACCGTTGCATGCGACTCTATCGCAAGATATAAGCGTATGCAGGGCTATGACGTAATGTTCCTCACAGGTACCGACGAGCACGGTCTGAAAATCGAGCAGAAGGCAGCCGAAAAGGGCGTTACCCCCAAGCAGTACGTTGACGAGATAGTCGAAATATTCAAAAATCTCTGGAAAACCATGAACATCAGCTACGACAGATATATCAGAACTACCGACGATTACCACGTTGAAGCCGTTCAGAAGATATTCAAGGCTCTCTACGACAAGGGATATATCTACAAGGGCGAATATACGGGAAAATACTGCACCCCCTGCGAAAGCTTCTGGACAGAGTCCCAGCTTGTGGACGGAAAGTGCCCCGACTGCGGACGTGATGTCACCGAGGCAAAGGAAGAAGCCTATTTCTTCAAAATGTCTCCCTTTGCAGACAGAATTGAAAAGCTGCTCCTTGAAACAGATTATCTCCGGCCCAAGACCCGTGCAGTTGAGCTTGTAAACAACTTTATCAAGCCCGGTCTGGAGGATCTCTGCGTTTCCAGAACTACCTTTAAATGGGGCATTCCCGTTACCTTTGACGAAAAGCACGTTGTTTATGTTTGGATAGATGCTCTCTCCAACTATATCACCGCTTTGGGATATGAAAACGATAAATACAATGATTTTGACAAATACTGGCCCGCAGATGTCCACATGGTGGCAAAGGATATTATGAGATTCCATGCTATTATCTGGCCTGCAATGCTTATGGCTCTTGAGCTGCCCCTGCCGAAGCACCTTGCAGTTCACGGCTGGATAACTCTTGGCGGCGTAAAAGTATCCAAATCCCGCGGAAACGTGTTTGACCCGCTGGTTCTCAGCGAGCGTTACGGCACAGACTCTATCCGTTATCACATTCTCCGTGAAATGGCTCTTGGAGCAGACAGTGCATTCTCCAACGAGATAATGATAAACCGCATTAATTCCGACCTTGCAAACGATCTTGGAAATCTTGTTTCCAGAACCGTTGCAATGGTTATCAAGTATTTTGACGGAAAGCTTCCCGCAGACAGAGAAGCAGATGCCCTTGACGATGAGCTTATCTCCATGGCTTCCGCTCTCGCGGGCAAGGTTGACGCTTTCATGGACGAAACTCAGCTGAACAACGCACTTGCGGAGATATTCACCGTTATTTCCCGTGCAAACAAGTATATTGACGAAACCGCTCCCTGGGTGCTTGCAAAGGACGAGTCCAAGAAGGCACGCCTTGCGACGGTTATGTACAATCTGCTTGAAGCTATCAGAATTACCACCACTCTCCTTTCCTGCTTTATGCCTACGGATATGCCTAAGGTATGGGCGCAGACAGGCGTTTCCGCTGATATGGTAAATTGGGAAAATGCCTGCAAATTCGGCGTTCTTCCCGCTGATGCCACAGTTACAAAGGGGGATATTATCTTCCCGAGAAGAGATGTTGACAAGGAAATCGAGGAGCTGAACGCCCTTATCAAGAACAGCGAGCAGCCCGCTCCCGCCGAGGAAAAGAAGGAGGAAAAGGCAAACATTCTCCCCGTGTCCGACATTATTGAGTTTGACAGCTTCGAGAAGATAGATCTGAGAGCAGCCACAGTTATTTCCTGCGAAAAGGTCAAAAAGTCCAACAAGCTTCTCTGCTTGCAGCTTGATGACGGTATGGGCGGTCGTCAGGTAGTTTCGGGAATCGCAAAATGGTACAAGCCCGAGGATCTTATCGGCAAGAAGGTCATTATCGTTGCAAATCTCAAGCCCGTAAAGCTTTGCGGAGTTGAGTCAAACGGTATGGTCGTTGCCGCAGATGTGGGCGAGGACGCAAGAGTTATCTTCCTTGACAGCGACATTCCCAACGGCGCAAAGCTTCGCTGAATGTGAAAAGTGAAAAGTGGAAAGTGAAATTCTTAATGTTGAATTTAATGTACTAATGAAATACTGATCAATGGGTGTTCCCTCGTCTTTGGCGGGGGAACAGCTGTATTTGGGAGAAATCATATGAAAACCGGCTTGGTACTTGAAGGCGGGGCAATGCGGGGAATGTATACCGCAGGAGTCCTTGATACATTTCTGGATAAAAATATCGGCTTTGACTGCATCGTGGGAGTGTCCGCAGGGGCGTTGTTTGGCGTGAATTTCCTTTCACGTCAGAAGGGTAGAGTCATAAGATATAACAAGCGTTTCAACGGAGATAAGAACTATATGGGCATTATCCCCCTGATAAAAGAGGGGAATATTTTCAGTACGAAATACGCTTATGAGGACGTTCCCCGACGGCTGGACCCCTTTGACGATGAAGCGTACAAGGCTTCGGGAGTGCCGTTTTATGCCGTTCTGACAGATGTTCACAGCGGTCAGCCCGAATATGTGCGGATAAACAGCGTTTTTGAGCAGATGGACACTCTCCGTGCTTCCGGTTCCATGCCCATAGTGTCAAGACCCGTGGAGATAGGCGGCAGGCTGTATCTTGACGGCGGAATTTCCGACAGTATCCCCTATGAATGGCTGCTGTCACAGGGCTGCGACAGGCTTGTTGTTGTTCTGACACGTCACCTCGACTATCGGAAAAAGCCCGCTTCACCCGCAATTGTGGGGCTTTGCGGCGCAAAATACCCGAAAATCGGCGAAAGAATGAAGTCCCGCCATGAGAATTACAACCGTTCCGCAGAACAGCTGAAAAAGCTTGAACGGGACGGAAAGGCGTTCGTTATCCGTCCGTCGGAGGAGATTAAAATAGGCAGGCTGGAAAAGGACCCCCAAAAGCTGCAGGCGGTTTACGAGCTTGGTGTCAAAGACTGCGCAAAATATGTCGGGGAACTTGCTGAGTACATTTGCTGAGTTGAGCGTTGAGGATAATACTGAACAATGTGTCACAGTACACCAAAATCGTATATATTATGAACAGGATATTTAACTATTTTATCCTGACAATGAGATAATTTTTTGTGAGATTTTACAAATTCTCAAAAAACACTTGAAATTTCCAAAATCATATGTTATAATATGGCTAATCAAATAAAAGGCAAAGCCGATGAAAGTCGGTGTCGCAAAGCACGAGCCTAAGCTTAATGAATATGACTTATCAAGGAGTATGGCGGTCGGGCTGCATTTGATGGAGTTTGCTCCGTTGTGCAGTTCGGTTGTATGCTCCTTTAATTTTTTATTTTGGTCCTTAATGATCGGAGGGTGACATTATGAGTTTAAAAGCTGTATTTGCTGCTATGTCAATTAAAATAAAGGTGTTGATAGCCTGCGCTGCCGTCATTGTCGTAGGCGGTACTGCTGCGGCTGTCGGAATTTCCATGACCAAAGAGGACACCTACCGTGTTTTAAAGGTATTTGAAATGTCGGGTGAAGCTACCGTTACCCGTGAAAGCTCGGGTGAGCTGGCGGCATACGTCGGAATGAACCTGGAAAGCGGCGACCGCATAAGCGTAGGCGAGGGGAGCACTATACGCCTTTCGCTGGACGGTGATAAGTATATCCAGCTGGACGAACTGACCGTTCTGGAGCTGGAAGCCACAGGTACCAAAACCGATAGCCGAACCCTTATCAAGCTCAAGGAAGGCACTATATTAAATGAAATAACAAAGCCCCTGTCCGAAAACTCCATGTACGAGGTCGCAACGCCAAAGGCTACAATGGCTGTCCGAGGCACAAGCTTCTCCGTTACCGTTACCAAGGACACCGAGGGCAGATATATCATCACAGAAAACACCTACCACGGCAAGGTTGAAGCTATCCTTCTGGACGAATCGGGAGCACCGACCTCTAA
This sequence comes from uncultured Ruminococcus sp., assembly GCA_945877315.1. Lineage (GTDB taxonomy): Bacteria > Bacillota > Clostridia > Oscillospirales > Ruminococcaceae > UMGS1889. Next base: position 59,463 of record CAMCRP010000006.1, read on the forward strand.
GACGGCAATTGTTAATGCCGACAGAAGCATTACCATCTGCACTTCTCCCAACGATGAAACGGGCAATCCCGCAGAAATAGACGGCACCTCCGTATTCGTTATTTTCGACACCGAAACGGGTGAGATGCAGATAGTCCCCGACGGTGAGGACCCCACTCATGACATCGACTATGACCTTATTTCCGCTGTTGTCAGGGAATATGCTCTGCGTTCCAACGATACAAATCTTATGGATCTGGACGAAAATGTTGTAAACAAGCTGAGAGGAAACGTACAGAATACGACCTCCTCCGCAGATACGGAAGAACCCGTAACAACAACCTCCTCACAGACCGAGCCTTCGGAAACCACAGTCCCCGAACTTTCTATGAGGGAAGCTGACGATGAACCCATAAACGTCGATAACACCGACGAGATAACAACTACCGCCGCTCCCCGTGAAGAAGAACCGTCCACCGATACCGCAGCAAGCGATACATCGGCAGACACTACAACTGTTGAGGAAACCACCTCAGCCGACACTACAACCTCCGAAGAAACCACCACAGCCGAAACCACAACCACCGAGGCGACCACAACCACCGAGGCAACCACCACTACCGAAGCAACCACAACCACCGAGGCAACCACCACTACCGAAGCAACCACCACAACACCCGTAACAACAACCGAAGTCACAACAACTACCGAAGTAACCACAACACCCGTAACAACAACCAAAGTCACAACAACTCCCGAGGTCACAACCGAACCCGAAACTACCACAGAAACCGAGGTCACAACGGAGGAGCCCGAGAAAGTCCCCGAAAGCTTTGATATAACCTTCAAGTGCGACGGAGAGATAGTCAAGACCGTTTCCGCAAAGCTTGGTGACAGCCTTTATGACATAGCAGCCGCAGTTTCCGTCCCCGAAAAGGAAGGAAAAACGGGCGTTTGGAAGATAAACGGTCTGACCTCTGTTACCTCCGATATGACAGTTTCGGAAAATATCACCCTTGAAGCCGTTTATGCTGCAAACACCTACGCCGTAACATTTGTTGCCTACGGTGCGGACGAAGCCGCTCCCAAGCCTGTAACGGCTCTCTACGGCGACAGTCTGTATGACATTGTTTCCGCCTGCGAAGTCCCCGCTAAGAAGGGCTATAAGGGCATCTGGCTGGTGGACGGCGTACCGGTTTCCGAGCGTATGACCGTTACCAAGGACGTTACCGTTACCGCTGTTTACAGCATTGAAAAGTATACAGTCTACTTTATGGCACCCGACGCAGACGATCAGACGACAGTCCCCGCACCCGTTGAGGTGGATTACGGCACCGAGCTTTCAAAGGTCGTTCCAGCAGCTGTCCCCGCAAAGACAGGTCATACGGGCGTTTGGAAGGTAGACGGAAAGACCGCTGTTACCGCAGGCACAATTGTTGAAGCCGATACTAACGTGATAGCTGTTTACACACCTGTGAAATACACCGTTACCTTTACAGCCGAGGGCGCAGACAACGCAGCCGAAATTCCCGCAGCTGCCGAGTATGACTACGGAACACTTCTTTCCAAGATAGTTCCCGCAAATGTCCCCGCAAGGAAGGGTCACACAGGCGTTTGGCTCATAGACGGAACCACTGCTGTTACCGACGAAATGACCGTAACAGGCGATATTACCGTTATTGCCGTTTACACACCTATTAAGTATACCGTTTCCTTTGATGCCTCCGAGGCTGACGACGGAACAGGAATCCCCGCTCCTGCCGAGTATGACTACGGAACACTTCTTTCCGAGATAGTCCCCGAAAAGGTACCCGCAAAGGCAGGTCATACGGGAGTTTGGAAGATCGACGGAACAACCGAAATTACCGCAGAAAGCATTGTTGACGGAGATATTACTGTTAAGGCTGTTTATTCGCCTGTGAAGTATACCATCACCTTTACCGCTCCCGAGGCAGACGCTTCTTCGATCATACCCGAGCCTGTCACAGCGGAATACGGCTCTCTGCTGAAGGACGCTCTCCCCGCAAATATCCCCGCAAAGGCAGGTCACACAGGCGTTTGGAAGATAGACGGCAAGACCGATATTACCGACGAAATGACGGTTGACGGAGATATTACCCTTACCGCCGTTTACACCATCAACAAGTACACCGTGACATTTACCGCACCTCAGGCAGACGATCCGACAGATGTCCATGAACCCATTGTGGTCGAGTACGGAACACTGTTCAAGGAGATCGTTACTTTCGAAGTTCCCGTCAAGACAGGTCATACGGGCGAATGGAAGATAAAGGGCGAGTATGCTATCGACAGCACAGCTTCTGTCAGCGAGGACGTGACCGTTACCGCTGTTTACGACAAAAACAAGTATACTATTACCTTCGATGCCTCCGAAGCAGACGATCCCACAACCGCTCCCGCACCCGTAACTGCGGAATATGGGGACGATCTTTACGAAATCATCAGCAGCATTGATGTTCCCAAGAAGGCCGGAAATGACGGCGTATGGAAGATCGACGGCAGTGAGATCACTTCACCTTATCCTGTCTATGATGATATTACGGTAACTGCCGATTATACTCCGAGGACATATGTAAACATCAATTATAGCTTCAACGGCACGACAGGCACCGTACAGGGCGATTCGGGCGAATCCTTGAAATATGACATTATCCCCGAAAAGATACAGAAGGTGGAATATCCCAATGACCTGATGAACCCATACGCATGGCTGACCTACAACAACAGCTGGTCAGCAAGCGGAAACAGTAATGCAGACAGGGTTGACAGTGGTATGACCGTTACCGACTACGTTATCAAGCAGGACGAGGTGGAGGTCTGGTCGGAAAAGAAGCATACCATCTCCTACACCGCAGGCAGCAGCACAGGTCAGTTCTATCTTTACGACGGAGAATCTATCGTTTACATTTACGACGGATTCTTAGACAGCATTCTGAACGGCTATACGGGCTTCATTGACGCTGACGGAGCAGAGTTTACAAACGCCACTAAAGTAGATAAAGACACCACCATTACCGCCTACAAGTATAAGGTAACGCTGTCGTATATTGGCGGCACGAGCAAAGACTATTTCTTCGGAGAAGGCGAGTCCTTTAACAGCAAATACGGCGGAATGCCAACACCCGATGCACTTACCGGATATGAAGCGACTGAGTGGAAAAAGTTTGATGATACTGTTATCTCCCCAAGCGACACGATCACTTCAAGCATGACGCTTATTCCAAATCAAACTCCCAAAAGCTATTCTGTGACCTTCTCAATTTCCGACGGTACTCCCACTACTGAGAGCATAGCATTCGACGCTGCGATTTTGAATTCTGCGCCGAGTCTGGAAGATTCCGTTTACAACGCTTGGTTTGTAGGTGCAACAAAGCTTGAAAGCACGACCACCTTGTCTGACCTTGTGGACAGCAGCGTTATTACAGGCGAGGAAACGGCTATAACCGTTACGGCGGGAGGAGATACCTCTGTCAATTATACGGTGACATTTACCGCTGACGGGGCTGACGATCCTTCGACTGTCCCCGCAGCTGCCGAGCTGGCATACGGAACTAATCTGGCAAATTATCTTGAAGGCGTTACAATGCCCAAAAAGTCGGGAAGTGACGGTGTATGGAAGATCAAGACGACCAACGGCTTAGAAGCTATATCTGCAGACTATATTGTCCACAAGGATATTACCGTTGCTGTCGTTTACACGGAAAGAACCAGCGTTAATGTAAACTACACCTTTAACGGCACAACGGGTACTGTTCAGGGCAATAAGGGCGAAAGGCTTGAGGCGGACATTATCCCGCAAATAGACGCAACCTCCTACACAAATGAGCTGATGAACCCTTACATCTGGATGACACGCAACAGCAGCTGGACCAGCGGTGCTTCTGACAGCGATGTTCAGGTAGAAAGCGGTATGGAAGTTACAAACTACGTTCTCGATCAGGGCGATGTATCGGTTTGGACGGTAAATAAGCATACTGTTTCCTACGATGTCGGCGGCACAACAGGCACATTCTATCTCCCCGACGGCAAGTCAGTTTCGGACGATTATTCCGTTTCTAATTTCCTTTCTGGGCTTTTGGGCAGTTACGGTGCGTTTGTAGACGATGGCGGAAATGAATTTACGGAATCTACTGCCGTTACAGGCGATATTAACATTACCGCCAAATATACCGTAAAGCTGAATTATGTCAACAGTGATGCTGTAACCTATTATTTTGATTATGGCGAGTCCTTCGGCACAATGCCGACGCCCGATGCCGACAGCGGTAATACTGCGGTAAATTGGACAACAGGCTCGGGAATTTTCAAGGCTGACACGCCGATCACAGGTAATTTGGAATTGACACCGCTCCAAATGTCCGGTACTGCCACTTTCTCATTTGAAATTTACGAAAGCGACGGTATAACTCTTCTGAATACCCCAGGCAACAGTACAGGGTTTGCTAGTTCACAGCTGTTGAGTTATACAAATGGCTATGGATACAGCAAATGGATGGTCAACGGCGTTGAGATCGACAGCACAACTACCGCAGCTGACGTATTTACAGGCAGCTACACAATAAAGATAGTAGCAGTCAGCTAAATGTCACTAATGATCAAGAAATTGTCAAGGCTCCTTTTAGGGGTCTTGGCAATTTTTTCAAAAAGGAAAGGCAGATAAATGGCAAAAAAAATTCTCATTCACCTGGGCACATTTGCGGCGGCGATTGCCCTGCTTTGGGGGGCTTTGATACTCACCTCACTTATCCCCAACGAAAGTATAAAGGACAATATGCTCAAAAGTGCGGAAAGCTACATCGACCCTGACCCCTTCTCCTTTGAAAACGGCAAAAAGTACAACGCCGTTTCCGACAATTACGCCGATGTTATCCTGCAAAATATCCTCTGGAACATCAAAAGCGACGACCCCTTCGTTTCCTCTCTGGACACGAAATACTTCGACGGCGACGAATTCGGCGTGAACTGGGGCTATTACGCCACTATCAACGGTTATCAGCCTAACACCGATTACTCCCGCTATTGGCACGGTTCGGTGGTATTTATCCGTCCGCTGATGCTTGTTACAGATGTTAAGGGAGTGAAGCTTATAGGCTTTTCGGCGGCAGTGCTGCTTGCCCTGACTGTCTGCGGGCTGCTTTTGCGGAAAAAACAGTATTTTGCGGCGGGGGCGTTTGCTCTGTCGCTTATATGTGTGCAGTTTTGGAATATCAGATATTCGCTGGAATATCTGCCTATGATGAATATTGCCCTCATAGCCTGCATTTGCTTTGTCTGCCTTGAAAAAAAGGGCGATAGTGCGCTGACCGTCCTTTCGGTCATATTCGGCGCAATGACGGCATTTTTCGACTTCCTCACGGCGGAAACGCTCTCCATACTTCTCCCCCTGCTGCTTATTTTCATTATCAGGGAACAGGAAAATCGTCTTGGACAGCTTCGGGACAGTCTGCTTCTTTCCGTAAAATGCGGCGGCTGCTGGGCTGCGGCTTATGCGGGAACATTTCTGGTAAAATGGACGGCGGCGACTGCCGTTACGGGCGAAAATAAGTTTGCAGCCGCCCTGACCTCGGCGGAAAAACGCTTTATCGGGACGGCTGAGGAGCTGCCCTTTTTCAAGCAGCTGATTTTTGCACCGCTGGCAAATCTATCGACCATGTTCGGCGGTGAGGTGCGTGTTGACGGCGAAAAAATCATTGTGGGTCTGCTGCTGACCGCACTTATTTTCGGCGGGATATATTTTATCTTCCGCAGACGTCGGGTAAACAAGCCAATCACGATCATTTGCCTGATATTGGGGCTGCTGCCCTATCTTCGGTATATGGTGCTGAACAATCACTCCTATCTCCACGAATTTTTCACTTACAGAGCACAGGCAGCGTCGGTGCTGGCGTTATGCGGGATAGTGTGGTTCAACTTGACCCTTTCCGAACAGAAAAACAAGCCGAAAAAGAAAAAAGCTAAATCAAAATAAAAAAGGGTGTTTCCCCCGAAATCAACGGGGGAACACCCTTTTTACATTAAATCCAACACTAAAAATTCACCGCTCCCAGCTTCTCATATGCCTTCCTGAGAATATCCTTCGGCACGGGATAGGTATCACTTACCGCAACCGCCTTATCAAGACGTACAAAGCGGAAAACCACGTAGTTTTCGTCATGTCCGCTGTCGGAATAGAACGCCGCTTCAATGTACTCGTCCTTTAAGGCGTAATAGTTTACGGGCTTTAACTTCATCAGATATTGGGGGGACGCTGCCATATTTTCGCAAAGCTCCGTGAAATCCACGGCGACATAGTTTACCTTTTTGCAGGACAGGGCAGCAAGCTTTTTGTTAAGCGAATTATCGGCGGAGCTTTTCTTGAACAGGTCGAAAAATCCCATTTTTATCTGCCTCCCAGAATTTTGTCAAGCTGCTCCTCCAAAGCGGAAAATTCGGGCTTGAAGCTGTCCGAATCCACATATTCCGTCAGGGAGAAAAGCAGCTGCTTTGCGGAAATGCTTTCCGTCAGCTCGTCCAGCGGACAGGTGCAGACAAGCAGCTTTCCGTTTCCGTAGGAAAGCTCAAAAATCGTCCCTAAACGGTGATTTCTCTCGAAATTATCCACCGTCCGGACAATAGGCGTCAGCGGTATATCATCAAGTATCATGGTGCGTGAATTTTCCGCAATATCGAACCACTGGGGCGTTGAATAGAATTCCGATTTGAACTCGGAAAGTGCGGGGTGTCCGCTGTCTATCAGATAGCCCATAGTCCCCACAGGCACGGGCTTTTTCATACTTTCGGAAATGGAACGGAACATTGGATAGCACCAGAAATCCGTGCAGTACGCCCCTTGAACGGAGTTTTCATCGTCAAGGTTTTTCGGCAGATACAGCACGTTTTTGCCCTCGCAAAGTGCCTTTTTCGCCGCTTCGGGGGAGTGGGTGACAAGGGCGTTTTTGCTGTCGGCAGTTTTTGCTTCGGGGAATATCCAAAGCGTTCTTTCGGCGGAAATCTCTCCGTATTCAAGGCGGATAACAGCGTTTGTCATTTTCTCGGTTTTCGGAATGTCAAGGGTAAATTCCGCAAGCCTGAAAAGTCCTCTGAATGATGCTGCTTCGGCATATTTTTCGTAAATGACCGACGTTTTCCCGTTTATGGTCAGGGCGATTTTCAGCAGATCGTCGGGGGTGCCGTTTTCCGAATAATCGTAAAGATCGGCGGACGCCCTGACCGTATCTCCCGAACGGAAAAGATATGTGGGAAGTCTGAGCAGCAGCACTTTTTCCGAACAAAATTCAGCCCATTTTTTCTCGGAGATAATGCCCTTGTTCTCCATAAATGCGTTGAGAATTCCCACAAGAGCGGTGCCCTGTCCCGAAAAATCCTGTATATCCAGCAGCTGGAAGCCCGCTAAATGGTCGGAACGGAGGGCGGTTTCTATCTCCTCACGCCAGCAGTCCGCAGCCAGCCTTCCCGACGCTTTGAAGAAGTCGTTTGCCTGAGATAGCATACCCTTTTCGTTCAGACGTTCTCTGAAAATCTCGAAATTTTTGGCTTTCAGCACGCCTGTGTACTTGTCGATCTCGGAAAAATCGGGGAAGGTTTCATACTGTCCCACCTCGTGAGAAACAACGGGCAGAAGGGTAGAAAATTCCTCGGCGGCATCTGCGGAAACGGTTTTCACGCCTGTGCCGTACTGAATTTCGATAGTTCCGCCCTCGGAAACGCCGCCCGAAATAGTCTTCGGGTGGATTATCTCGTCATAGTCGTGAACGGAGTTTGGCTTATCTGTCTGAATATGTCCCTGCGGTGCATCGCACATGGCGTATGAACCGCGGAAAAGCCTGTCGTGGGAAAATCTCACGCCCACAAAGAAATCGTCATTATCCAGCACACAGGGGATAAACTGGTAATTGTTGGAGCCCTGAGTGTAAAGCTTGGTGCTGTCGTAAGCCCTGTAACCGCCTAAAATGGCGTTCAGACGCTCCTTGCTGCCCCAAAGCTCATTGCCCATGGAGAACATTACAAAGGACGGGTGACTGCCGAATTCGTCCAGAATACGGAAGCCCTCGGCGGTGAGATAGCGCTGTCCGTCGTCCTCCTCATCGGCGATAGTGCCCCAGAAGGGCAGCTCGGGCTCCATGTAAATTCCCAGCATATCCGCCGCCGCAAATGCCGCTTCGGGGGGGCAGCAGGTGTGGAAACGGTAGTGGTTGATTCCGTATGCCTTGGCGGTTTTCATGACCTTCAGCCAGCTGTCAAGGTCGGTGGGGGCGTAGGCGGTCAGGGGGAATATCATTCCGTCATGCTTTCCCCGCAGGTGGACACGCTTGCCGTTGGCGGTGAAAAAGCCTGTCTTTCCGTCGTTTGTCTGAGAAAATTCCCGCAGACCGAAAACGGTTCGGGTAACGTCCCCGCCGCAGCGGATATTCAAGGTGTATACGACGGGGGAGAACTCGTCCCAAAGCTTGGCTTCATCGCCCATTTCATAGGTAAATAAGATGTTTTCGCCGCTGACGGGGACGGTCTTTTCGGGGAATTTCTGTCCGTTTCCCTCGGCAAAAGCTGTCAGCTCGGCACTGTCCGAACCCTTTAAAACGGCTTTTACGGTAACGGACTTTTCGGCAATATTCGGGAAAATGCGCACCTTTTCAAGATGGATCTTTTCGATTATCTCAATGCCGATATTTCCGAGAATACCGTTCCAGTTGGTCTGAGTGTCGGGAGATGTGAGATGTCCGCCGGGGACGGGATAGCCCGTGTTGCTTACCATAACGGTGACGGTGAACCGAGTTTTGTCCCCGACAAGTGAGGTAATGTCGTGGCGGTGGGAGGTGCAGAGGCTGTCGAGAGTGTCCCCCTTTACGCCGTCGATCCAAACGGTGGTAAGCCGTGTGCGTTCAAGGAGAAGAACCGCCTTTTCGCCCTTTTCAAGGGGTCTGTCAAGGTTGCAGACCTTTGAGAACCACATATAACCCTCCGATTCACGGGGGTCGGTAAGGTAGCCTGTGTAGGCAAGGCTGTCGTTTGCGGGCAGCTTTTGGGCGGCGGAAACGGTGTTTGGGAGGTTTATTTCATCATCGAAGGCGGCGGCTTCATAGCCCTTTTGAATGCCGCATTTTTCGGTGTCTGGGCGGAATTTCCATATTCCGCTAAGGTCGTAGAATTTATTCATATATGTATATCCTTTCGGAGTGAAATTACAGAAAAACCGCCGTCCCGAATTAAGGGAAGTACCGATATAAAGCATTAACGGTACCGAGCGGCAAGCTTTGTTTTTCGCAAAACGAAATGATAAAGCTTGCCGCCCCTTCGGAACGGCGGTTTCCAAAATGAAAATTGCCGAAATTATTTGCTCATTATCTCGGAAATGGTGTCAATGATCTTGTCGTGGCAGCCGCCGCAGCCTGTGGTACAGTGGGTGATGCTCTGGACCTCATTGAATTCCTGCTCAACGTCCTCAAATTTTGTCATAGTGTGAAGAGCGTTCTCAATGTCTGAATATGTAACGTGCATACAATTACAGATAACCTTGTTTTCCATAAAAATACAACCTTTCTTCGGGAAGCTTCCCGTTATATAAACCGCCGAAAAAACGGAGGTTTTGCGAATTTTATTCGGGAATATCTCTGAGGATATTCCAAAGTCCTCGGCGCATTTCTCTGAGGTCGAACATTTTGACCTCTGCCAGCGCACCGTCGGACATGACAGCGTTTGCGTCCCGCAGCCTTTCGTTGAAATTATCATACTTCGGGCAGACAACGATTATCCTTGCGGGGGCATTGCCGGACGAATATGCGTATCTGTGTGCCATCATGAAATCAGCTTCGTTCATTACCGACTGCTGTATATCGGAAGATGCGCTCAGATCCCTGTAATGGAAGCCGAAAACGATCTTCTTCTGGTCGGAGGGACGCTTTATAATTACGGAGGGACGTGCCTTTGCGCCCAGCGGAGGTCTGTTCAGCAGGTGGATATATCTGTTGACTATTCTGTACATACACCGCTGCTCTTTAAGCTGCCCCTCCAGCTTTTCAGCCAAATAGCTTGCAATAAGCCGCTGCATGGGGAACATTGCCGAGTAGGTGACTGTCTTTCCGCAGCTGATAAAGGGGCTTGTCTGCAAAAGGAAAATACGGCACCATTCAACGGCGTTGTTGTAGAAATCCATGCTTCGGTCTGAGATGATGTTTCTGAAATCCCGCTTGTAGTTTACGGAATATTCCACGTTTTGCAGGGCTTCTATTATCATAGTGAGCAGGTTTTTGCTCTGGAGATTCATAGTTCTTTTCAGCAGATATTTTGCTGTGGACTTGATGAGCCTGTTTTCCGAACGGTTTGCGCTGTACTCGTCATACTCAACGTAAAACCGTTCCTTATGGGCAAAGTTATGCTTGACGTGCTCGCTGTGGAGCGTCTTTCCTCGGAGGAACGTAACATTGTCCTGAGTGGGAAGATACGCCGATTTCAGACCCTTTTTAAGTATCATCAGCACTTCATTTATGAACATTCGCACGAACATCTCAAAGACGTTCATATCGTTCCTTTTCAGCTCGAAATGGTCAAGGAGCTTTATGGGAATATCCTCAAAGGTATCCAGCATATCCATAATTGCGGAACGGGAACGTATGCCGCAGAAAATCTCTATCTGCGTACCGTCGCAGATGGTAATAGTGCCGCTGTATCTGTCCGGGGCGATAACGGGACCTATGCCGGGTTCGTCGCCCATACGCATGAACTTTTCCGAGGTGCCGTCCGCATTGGTCTGAACGTGCTCATTAATAAACTGCTGAAGTCTGTCAAAGGTGGCTTCGGGCAGCGGTATACAGTTTTCGTCGGAAAGCTCCACGCCCCTGGTGAAATAGTTTGCCTCAGTCACCGCATAATGATTAGTATTCAGCCTGAACACCTCGTTTCATCAGATTTTCAGATAGGCGTTAATGTTCATAAAGGCATCATCATTTACCTGATAAACGTCATTTCCGTCCAGGTAAACTTCTGCTGCCTTGCCGAATATTTCGTGATAATCCACGGGAACAGCCTGAACGAACTGCTCGTCATACTCCTTGTTTACATCGCCCAGAACAAGGCGTATCTTGTCGTAATCGTCATAGAGATATTCCTGCAGCAGAGGGATAATGGCGTTCTTGAATACCTTTGCAAGGGATTCAATGGTAGGCTCTCTCTTGACGGGCATAAAATAGGCATGTCCTATCATATGGTCACGGTCGCAGAGTATCTCGATACGCTTGTTGATAAGGGTGAATATTCTCTCAACGTCTACGCCTTCAACGTAAACGCCTCGGAAAAGCGTTGGGTCGGGCATCATTTCGATAAATTCGAAACGTCTGCGAAGAGCGGTATCCATCATGGCAATGGAACGGTCGGCGGTGTTCATGGTGCCGATAATATGTACATTGTTGGGAATACCGAAGCTTTCCTTTGAGTAGGCAAGCTTTACCTCGGCAGCTTCGACTTCTCCCAAACGCTTTGAGGGTTCGATAAGGGTGATAAGCTCACCGAAGATCTTGGAGATATTGCCTCTGTTTATTTCGTCGATGATGAAAACAAAGTCGTCATCGGGGTGGTCTGCGGCATTGTAGCAGAAGTCACGGAAGATACCTCTGTCAACGGTGTAGACCATTTCTTCCTTACTGGTACGCTCGCCGCGCTCATTCATAGACTGAATGAAAACAGGCTTGATACCTTCAACGAATTCCTCATATCCGAAGGACTGATGGAATGTGGTAAATTCAACTCTGCGGTATACCTTTCTCAGGTCGTAATAACGCTCCAGCAGCAGGTCATAGTCCTCTTCCATAACTCTTTCCAGCGGAAGATGATAGATAAGGGAAATTGCGTAAGCCACCGTATGGTATGTTTTACCTGTTCCCGGAGGACCGAACAGAATAATATTCTTTGCAGCCAATATTAACACTCCCAATGATGATTTTTTAACAAGGCTAAACAGCCAAAAGCTCATTTTTTATCACATACATTAATTATAACATACACTTCCGAAAAATTCAACAGCAAATTCAAAAAATTATTTTCTGAAAATGTATTGACAAAATCCGTTCGGTGTGGTATAATGTTGCCATATTTTTGAAAAGGAGGGCACTAAGGTGATCATTCATCATACATACCATAAAAACCAACCGAATATCGCCGCAAAAGTGCCTGACTGAGTTTTACTGTATCTGTATGGGTTTTCCTTTTTATGGATATTTGAATGTAACACGCAGACTGTCATTTTACGGCGGTCTGCGTTTTTGTGTTTGTATGACTGCGAACAAACCACTCAGACAGGAGGTAATATTATGACCGAAATAAAAGAATTGACCGAACATAGGACAAGGGCAGTGCTGGTGGCTGCCGATTTAGGTGAATACGACGTTGAACGCTCCATGGACGAGCTTGAAGAGCTGGCAAAAACCGCCGAAGCGGAGGTTGTGGCAACAGTGGTTCAGAAGCGTCCGTCCTACGACAGTGCTACCTGCATAGGTTCGGGACGGCTTGAAGAGCTGGCTGCGGAATGTGAAGCCCTTGAAGCGGAGCTTATCATTTTCGACTGCGAGCTGACCGCCGTTCAGGTGAGAAACATTGAAAAGATACTTGATGTCCGTGTTATCGACAGGACAACGCTTATCCTTGACATTTTCGCACAGAGGGCATTGTCCAAGGAAGGCAAGCTGCAGGTCGAACTTGCACAGCAGAGGTACCGTCTGCCCCGTCTGGCGGGCAAGGGCGTTGCGCTGTCCCGTCTGGGCGGCGGTATCGGAACAAGAGGTCCCGGAGAAACCAAGCTGGAAACGGACAAGCGTCATATCCGCACGAGAATTGCCGCACTTGAAGCGGAGATAAAGGAGCTTGAAGAACGCCGTGAGCTTCATCGCAAACGCCGCAAAAAGGACAATGTCATTGCAGGTGCTATTGTGGGATATACAAATGTGGGTAAATCCACTTTGCTCAATGCCCTGACCGATGCGGGAGTCCTTGCGGAAAACAAGCTTTTTGCAACGCTGGACACCACCTCACGCAGCCTTGAATTGCCCGACGGAAGAAGTATTCTGCTTATAGATACCGTCGGACTTATCAGGCGGCTGCCTCACCATCTGGTGGACGCATTCAAGTCCACCCTTGAAGAAGCGGCTTCGGCGGACATTATTATCCACATTATCGACGCTTCGGCAGATGATGCCGCAGAGCAGGCGGAGGTCACAAGAAAGCTTCTGGGAGAACTTGGCTGCGGTGATATCCCTCAGATAAATGTGCTTAACAAGTGCGACAAGCTGCCCGAAGCGGAGAACATTCCCGTTGACGATACGACGGTGAAAATTTCCGCAAAACAGCGCAAGGGCTTTGACGAGCTGCTTGACTGCATTGCAAGAAATCTTCCGCAGACGTCCAAAAGAATGAAGCTGCTTATCCCTTACGACAAAACTTCGCTCATAGGCACTATTCGTTCGGAGGGAAAGGTGTTTTCGGAGGATTATCTGCCCGAGGGAACGCTTGTTGATGCGCTGGTGGATAACAAGGTTTTGTATCTGGTGGAAAAATTTCAGATTAACGAATAATATTCACAAAATTTGCTTGACAAACACCGTCTTTGGCGGTATACTGATTTTAACGGCTTTGACGAGAAAGAGTAGCTTTTGTCGAAAGCGGCAAAGAGAGGGCGGACATTGGCTGGGAGCCGCCTGCGTTTTAGAAAAGTGAAGGACATTCTCTGAGCTTCTGCGTGAATCAAGCGCAGACGTTTTCCTGCGTTATCGGGAGAATTGAGGAACGGGCAACCGTTTGAAGATGGGTGGCACCACGGCTTTCCGCCGTCCCTGACTTTGTTGTCGGGGGCGGCTTTTTTACTTGTCATTGTATCTTTCCCCGCCGAAGGCGGGGAAAGATACATACCGATTATTCACAGGCAAATCATAACAGCATATATTTGAAAGGAGTTTTTTAATGGCACTTATTATCAAAAAGCCAAACGGCACGAGGGACGTTGTTCCCTCACAGATAAACAAATGGCAGACAGTTGAAAGACTTGCCGCAGATACCGCACAGGCATTCGGATTTAAGGAGATACGTATCCCCACATTTGAGGAAACGGGACTTTTTAACCGAAGCGTTGGCGATACCACCGACGTTGTTCAGAAGGAAATGTACAAGGTTTCCGCAAAATCCCGTGACAACGGCAAGGACGAAGCGGAGTACAATCTCCGTCCCGAGGGCACTGCGGGCACGGTCAGGGCAGTTCTCGAAAACGGTCTGCTGAATGAGGCACTCCCGCAGAAGCTGTTCTATATTTTGTCCTGTTTCAGACATGAACGTACTCAGGGAAACAGATTGAGAGAATTTCACCAGTTCGGTGTTGAGATGTTCGGCTCTTCGTCGCCCGCTGCGGACGCCGATGTTATCTGCCTTGCAAATACGCTTCTTAGCAGAGCGGGTCTGAAAAATATCAAGCTGTACATCAATTCCATAGGCTGTCCCGAGTGCCGTGCGAAATATTATGAGGTGCTGAAGGAATATCTGCACACAAAGGAAGATAAGCTTTGCGAAACCTGCAAGAGCCGTATGGAGAAAAATCCTATGCGTGTTCTGGACTGCAAGGAGGAGTCCTGCCAAGAGGAAGTAAAGGACGCTCCCAAGATGGTCGATTATCTCTGCGAGGACTGCAAGGCACACTTTGAGGGACTGAAAGCAAACCTTGCGGCTATGGATATCAAATATGAGATAAACCACAAGATAGTAAGAGGTCTGGACTATTACACAAGGACGGTTTTCGAGTTCGTTTCCAATGACATAGGCGCACAGGGCACTATCTGCGGCGGCGGACGGTATGACGGTCTTGTGCAGCAGCTGGGCGGCGATCCCACTCCCGCTCTCGGCTTTGCTATGGGTCTGGAGAGATTTATCAGCGTTATGGAGGCGGAGGGCTGCGATTTCCTTGAACCGAAGCGCTGTGACCTGTACATTGCGTCCATGGGCGAAGCGGCGGCAAGAAAGGCTGTTGAGCTGGCTTACAAGCTGCGTCTGGAAGGCTATTACGTTGAATATGACGTGATGAACAGAGGTATCAAGCCCCAGATGAAATATTCCAACAAGCTGAATTCCGTTTTCACACTGGTTCTCGGGGACAATGAGCTGGAAACCTCTGCCGCAAAGCTTAAATGTATGGACAGCGGCGAACAGCTTGACATTGCCCTTGACGATAAGTTTGTGGATAATTTCTCAAATGCGCTGGTGGCGGAGATGTTTAAGGCTGAGGATATGTCACTGTAAAAATAATTCAAAAATAAAAGGTGGTAATAAAAATGGCAGACAATATGAAGGGTCTGAAAAGAACTCATTACTGCGGCGAGGTACTCAAAGCGGGAGAAACGGTAACAGTCGGCGGATATGTTGACACGGTCAGAAACAAGGGCGGTATCATCTTTATCGTCCTGCGTGACAGAACGGGTGTTGTTCAGCTGACATTCAACGAAACAACAGACAAGGAAGTGTTTGAAAAGGCTGCGTCCTGTCATTCGGAATATGTTCTGATGGCAAAGGGCGAGGTCAGAGAGCGTGAGAGCGTAAACGACAAGATAGCAACGGGTCACTTTGAGATTTTCGTTGACGATCTGCGTATCCTTGCAAAGGCGCAGACACCTCCCTTTGAGATCGTTGACAATACCAACACAAACGAGGAGCTTCGTCTGAAATACCGTTACCTTGACCTGAGAAGAAAGCCTTTGCAGGACAATATCATTATGCGAAGCAAAATTGCCAAGGTTGCAAGGGACTATTTTTATGACAATGGCTTTATTGAGATCGAAACTCCCATGATGATAAAATCCACTCCCGAGGGCGCAAGAGATTATCTTGTTCCGTCAAGAGTTCACCCCGGAAAGTTCTATGCTCTGCCTCAGTCCCCGCAGATCTACAAGCAGCTGCTGATGATTTCTGGCTTTGACAGATATATCCAGCTTGCCCGCTGCTTCCGTGATGAAGATTTAAGAGCGGACAGACAGCCTGAGTTTACGCAGATAGATTTGGAAATGTCCTTTGTGGATATGGACGATGTTATGGATATGGCGGAGGGTTTTGTCCGCAAGCTGTTCAGCGAGCTGCTTAATAAGGATATTGATATGCCCCTGCCCAGAATGAAATATGTTGATGCAATGGAAAAGTACGGCTCCGATAAGCCGGATATTCGCTTTGGAATGGAAATTCAGAATATCTCCGATCTGGTTAAGGACTGCGGCTTTGGCGTGTTTACTTCGGCAATTGCTGACGGCGGTTCCGTTCGTGCCATAGTTGCGAAAAATGCAGCGTCCGTCCTCACAAGAAAAGAGATAGACAAGCTGACCGAATATGTAAGAGGAATCGGCGCAAAGGGTCTTGCGTTTGTGAGATGGGTAGATGATGCTCCCGCTTGCTCCTTCGGCAAGTTTATGGGCGAGGGCGAGCTGGATAAGATACTCAGCTTTTTGGGCGCAGAAAAGGGAGATGTTGTGCTTATCGTTGCGGATAAGAATAAGGTTACATTGCCTACACTTGGCGCACTCCGTTTAAAGGTGGCAAAGCAGCTGGATATTATCCCCGAGGGCGAGTTCAAATTCCTGTGGATAACAGAGTTCCCCTTCTTTGAATGGAACGAGGAAACGGGACACTGGGACGCTATGCACCACCCCTTCACAATGCCTATGGACGAGTGCCTGCAGTACCTTGACACAAACCCAGAAAAGGTTTATGCAAAGGCATATGACCTTGTGCTGAACGGCACAGAGCTTTCCAGCGGTTCTATCAGAATCACCGATTATGAGCTTCAGCAGAAGATGTTTGAATCTCTGGGACTTACGGACGAGGAGATAGAAGCGAAGTTCGGGTTCCTTGTGGACGCTTATAAGTACGGTGCAGCACCTCACGGCGGTATGGGAATCGGTCTGGACAGACTTGCAATGATAATCTGCGGTGCGGATAGTTTGAGAGATGTAACGGCATTCCCCAAGGTTCAGAATGCGTCCGAGCTGATGTCCAATTGTCCCGCAGCGGTAGATGAGGACAGCCTTAACGTGCTGAACATCAAAGTGACAAAAACAGAAGAATAAAGCAAAAACAAAAAAGATAAAAGTTTCGTCCACCTTTTCAAAGGTGGCGGGGTCGAGGGGCAGCGCCCCCGTCGCCTCCGCAGAGGCGAAATCCCCTAAGCTAACAGTCAAAACAAAGTAACATCAAACCGCACAAACTAAACAGCCCCCAAAAGCACCGCACACAAAAGAAACAGTAAAGCATCAAATCAACGACAACAGCAAAAGCTATGAAAACACATTACAGTGTGCGGTGCTTCGTGAAAAATATTAAGGCGTTCACGCCTTAATATTTTTCACACCGCCGACAGGCGGCAAGGGGTTCTCACAAATTTACAAAATACTCTCCCAATCACCTTTGTGACCACTGTCAATTTGTGGGGCTCCCGCAAAGGGGACAACCTTATAGGGGCGGGGGACAGAACAAACCCTAACGCAAAGCGGGGACTTTCCCCCGCCCCTAACGGTTTTCCCCTTTGCAATCCTCTTTCCCTTTCACCCCACCCTCTTTTCCCCGCTTTACATTTTGATGTGGGATATGAGTTTTTATTCCTAGGAGAGGTTTGTGTTTGTTGGTGTGATTTCACTGCGTTTGTGAGATATGTACATATGTAATTTTACTGTAAGGCGCCTAAACTATAAAATTGGCAGTACGCTAAATGTGCCAATACGACAGTTTCCAAAAACCGTCAAGGAAGTGACAACATGAAAAAGCTCAAAATCGACTTCAACCCATATAACCACAGCATAATGCGCGAAACGCTGAATGAACAGCTTTCCCAGGGCTTCAAGCTTTAAAAGGTCAGTGCAGTATCGGGAACACTCAGCTTTGAACCTGTGGGGGACGGCGAAAAGATAGCCTATCAAGTCGCCCCATATGAAGCCTATGAGAACGTTCTGACCGTCCCCGAGCCGTGGATAAGCTGCGGACGTGTGGGCGGTGCGGAGATTTTCCGATTTGACGGGGACGGAACAAGGGCTGTTCCCGAGTTCCCGAAGGAGAGCGGGGACCCGGAGAAAAATATCCGCAAAAGCCGAATCAGAACACTTGCTTTGGGAATCGCCGATACAGTTCTTGCCCTGTGTTACGCTGTTATCCTTATTACAGATATATCAGGTTCTGCGGCGGCTTTGGTGCAGGAAGCAACGGTCATTAGACTGTTTCCGCCTGTGTGCTTTCTTTTTGTGGGAATATCCTACATCTGTCAGTATTTCGATAATCCCTATAAAAAAGCCGCTTCGGATAACAGGCGAGGGAAATGGTTTAATAATTTCATTCTGCCGTGGATAGTCTGCACAATGGTTCTGGCGGCGTTTTTCGTTGGTTTGTTTGCGTTTGACCGTGGCGAACAGCCCGCACTTCCCGATGAACGGCTGCCCTTTTCCGAAAACGCGGAGTATGGTACAGTCGAAAAATCTCTTGCGGGGGATATTTACAGATACGACAATGCTTTTCTCTATGACGTTTCGTCGGAAAAGCTGGCAGAAAGGCTGTTTGAAGAAGCCAAAGCGGGCAATTCTTCACATAAAGGCGAATGGCGCAAAAGGCGGTTTGGAAATGTGGATATCCGCACGGAAATATCCGCCGAAAAATATGCAAATATCGACAGAATTTTATCCTGCACCGAGGATAGTGACTATTACGAGCTTACATATAACGGCGTGATAGTCCTCTGCGGGGATAGACTTTTCGGGTATTTGTACGATAAAGAGGAATTTACCGAGGAAGAAATTCTCTCGGAAATAAATATATTTTATGAAAGGACAGATAAAAATGGCTGATGAAAAGAAGAAGGGTATAATTACCGAATTTAAGGAGTTTATTGCAAGAGGAAACGTTATCGACATGGCAGTCGGTATCATTATGGGCGGTGCGTTTACACCTATCGTAAATTCGCTGGTAAATGATATCGTTATGCCGGGTATCGGTCTTGCTGTGGGCAAGATGAATTTCTCCGATCTGAAGATAGTTCTCCAGCAGGGCGTTGCCGCCGATGAGGCTGCGGGTATTGCAGAGGTTGCGGAGGTCGCTATCAACTACGGAAACTTCATTCAGGTGATCATCAACTTCCTGATCGTTTCTTTCTGCGTGTTTATGCTGGTTAAGGGTATCAACAAGCTTCGCCGCAAAAAGGAAGAGCCTCCCAAGAAGCCCGAGCCGCCTAAGCCCTCTAATGAAGAGGTTCTGCTGACGGAGATCAGAGATCTTTTGAAAAAGTGAAAAGTGGAAAGTGAAAAGTGAAATTTTTGGGCGCACTCCGCAAGTGGGGTGCGCCTTTTTCGCTTTGGGAGATGTAAAGTATGTGCTTGCACAATTTGTAAATGATGTTCCCGCACATTATGTAAAGTATGCGCATGCACGATTTGTAAATGATGTGCTTGCGAAAAAGCGGGACGGGATGCGTCCCCTACAATGGTACGTCGATTATCAAAAAAATCAACACGTGGCATAGATTGCAACTTTTTTATAATTTTTTTCAAAAAACTAAAGACAAACCGGAATTTTTGTGGTATAATTAAACTAACTAAACTTATAACGCCCTTAAATTGGATAAATTTTCCGTTTTAAGGCAGAAAGGAAACCGCTAATTATGATCTTGGAAAAATCCTGCGGTGCTATCGTCTACCGCAGACACCACGGAAATCTTGAAATTCTGCTCATAAAGCACGTCAACAGCGGGCACTGGTCATTCCCCAAGGGACACGTTGAGGAGGGGGAAACCGAGGTGGAAACCGCTCTTCGTGAGGTCAAAGAGGAAACGGGCATTGACATAATCATTGACCCCACATTCAGGGAAACCGTCACTTATTTCCCGAGGAAGGACACTCAGAAGGTGGTCGTCTACTTTATTGCAAAGGCGAAAAATTTCGAGTATGTCCCCCAGGAAGAGGAAATTGCACAGATAAAATGGGTTGACATCTGCCACGCCACCTCCGTGCTGACCTATGAGAACGACAAAACTATCGTCAACAAGGCAAAGCTGGCTATTACCGCAAGCTGATGGTTTACGAAAATATTGTTAAGGCGAGATTTCTCAGCCGTCCCAACAGATTTATTGCGGAAATAGATGTGGACGGCGAACGGGAAATTTGCCATGTAAAAAACACGGGAAGATGCCGTGAACTGCTAGTGCCGAACGCCGAGATCTTCGTTCAGCAGTTCCCCGCAGGCAAGCGCAAAACCGAGTTTGACCTTATTTCGGTGATAAAAAACGGCAGGCTTATCAATATGGACAGTCAGGTGCCCAACAAGGCTGTGGGTGAATTTCTGCCGAGGATATTTTCGGGGAATATCAGAAGCGAGGTCACATACGGTTCGTCCCGATTTGACTTTTGCATTGACGAGGGGGAACGGCGGTCGTTTCTGGAGGTAAAGGGCGTTACGCTGGAACGGGACGGCGTTTGCTATTTTCCCGATGCGCCCACGGAAAGGGGCAGAAAGCATCTGAACGAGCTGTCCGAGGCAGCAAAGGCGGGGCTTGGGGCGTATGTGTTTTTCCTTATCCAGATGTCGGATATTTCCCGCTTTGAGCCTAATCGGGAAACGGACCCGCTGTTTGCAAAGGCTTTGGAAAATGCCGTAAAATGCGGCGTTCGGGTAATGGTGTACGACAGCATTGTAACGGAAAATTCCATTTGTGTCGGAAAAGAAGTCGATTTGAAATTATAGGGAGATGTTTTTATGATATATACGGTGACATTTAACCCCGCACTTGACTATGTTATGAAGCTGGGGACTATGAAAAAGGGCTTTACAAACCGCACCACCGAGGAAATGTATCTGGCGGGCGGAAAGGGACTGAATGTGTCCTCCGTGCTGTCGGGGCTGGGCGTTGACAATGTTGCGCTGGGATTTACGGCAGGATTTACGGGAAATGAGATCGAGCGGCTTATGACCGAAAGCGGCTGCCGCTGCGAATTTATCCGACTGAAAGAGGAAAGCTCCCGTATCAACGTAAAGCTAAAGGAAAGCGGCGGGGAAACTGAGATAAATGCAGGCGGTCCTCCCGTTGACGAGGAGGCAAGGCAGAAACTGTCCGAAAGGCTGGACAAGCTGCAAAGCGGGGACATTCTGGTGCTGGCGGGAAGTATCCCCAAAACAATGCCCGCAGATATTTATTCAAGCATTATGGAAAATCTGAAGGGTCGGGGCGTTAAGTTCGTTGTGGACGCCGAAAAGGATCTGCTTTTGAAGGCTCTGACGCACAAGCCGTTCCTTGTAAAGCCCAATCATATGGAGCTGGGCGAGCTTTTCGGGGAGAGTCTTGCGGAAATAAGCGACACGGACGAGCTTATTGCAAGGGTGACGGAATATGCGGAAATTCTTCGGGGAATGGGTGCGGAAAACGTCCTTGTTTCCATGGCGGGGGACGGTGCCCTGCTCCTTGACGGCAACGGCGATGTACATATTATGGACGCTCCCGTTGGTCAGGTGGTAAATTCCGTCGGTGCGGGAGATGCTATGCTTGCGGGATTTTTAGCGGGCGATCCCGAGAAAAACGGCTATGACTACGCCTTGAAGCTGGGCATTGCTTCGGGAAGTGCAAGGGCATTTTCGGAATTTTTGCCGAAGTCCGAGCAGATAATGGCGATTTTTAACAAGCTTTAAATTGAAAAAATGTTTGAAAGGGTGGTCAAATGAAGGCTTTGATCTTAGCGGCAGGATATGCCACTAGAATGTACCCTCTTACACTTAACTGTCCCAAGGCGCTCCTTCCCATAGGCGGGGGAACTATGCTGGATATTATTGCGGGGAAAATTGCGGAAATTCCCGAAATTGACGAGATAGTTATTGTTGTGAACCACCGTTTTTATCATATGATAAAGGAGTGGGCGGAGAACTTTTCGTTAAATGTCAGGGTCACAGTGCTGGACGACGGAACCTCCTCCGAAACCGACAGGCTGGGGGCTGTGGGGGATATTGTCTATGCCGTTGAAAACGGAAATATTGTTGACGATGACCTGCTGATAATGGCGTGTGATAACCTGTTTACGTTCAGCCTTGTCGATTTTTATCGTTTTTTCGGAGAAAAGTCTGCGGACTGTGTTTGTGCGGGAATTATGGAAGATACCGAGGAAATAAAGCGGTACGGCGTTATCGAGGAGGACGGGGAGGGGAATATCCTCAGCTTCGTTGAAAAGCCCGAAACACCCCGAACAAATCTGGCGGCGTATGCTATTTATATGTACAAGCGGGAAACTCTGCCGCTTTTCCGTCGGTATCTGTCCGAGAACAGGGGCGGCGATTCTCCGGGGAAATTTCTGGAATGGCTTTGCGGCGTGAAGCCTGTTTGCGCTTACCGTTTTTCGGGGGAATGTTTTGATATTGGGACTATTCCCGCTTATGAAGAGGCGTGCGGGTATTTTGGCTGAAAATGAATAATGGGTGTTCCCGAATTTTGACGGGGAACACCCATTTTTTATTTCATTCAAACAGTGAAAAAACGCTCTGAATAATCGGCGCAGCGGCGGCAAATCCGAAGGCAGTCAGCAAAAGCTCACGATCCAGCGGGACAGTGGAAAATACCGTCTGAAAAACAGGCAGATAAATGGCTGCGGCAATTACCAGAAGGGACGCCAGCACCGCAAGTATCAGCTTGAAATTGTTAAGATATGGCACGGTGAAAATGTTGCCGTCCTCCGATTTGCACTCGAAAACGTGGAGCAGCTGAGAGATAACGAGGGTGAACAGGGCGGCTGTCCGTGCGGCGGAAATGTCCCCCGAGATGTTCAGCGAAACCATAAAGCTGCCTAGGGACAGCACTCCTATAAGTATCCCACGAAGGATAATTTTCCGCATAAGACCGTCGGAGAAAAAGCTTTCGTCGGGCTTTCGGGGCGGCTTTTCCATCTGGGACATATCGGGCGGCTCAACGCCCAGCGCAATGGCGGGCAGACCGTCCGTCACCAGATTTACAAGCAAAATTTGTGTTGGCAGCAGCACCATTGGAGTTCCGAAAACTATGCCGAGGAACATGGTCAGCACCTCGCCGATGTTGCAGGAAAGAAGATAGCGGACGAATTTTCTGATATTTGCGTAGATCGCCCGCCCCTGAGATACGGCGTTTACAAGGGTCGCAAAGTTGTCGTCTAAAAGGATAACGTCCGCCGCCTGCTTGGTAACGTCCGTGCCCGTTATGCCCATGGAAACGCCTATGCTTGCTTCTTTGACGGCGGGGGCGTCATTTACGCCGTCACCCGTCATGGTGACGATCTTACCGTTTTTCTTGAACGCACGGACTATCCGCAGCTTGTGGGCGGGGCTTACACGGGCATACACCGCCGTTTTTTCGACTGCGGCTTCAAGGCGTTCATCGGACATTTTGTCAAGCTCATCGCCCGTGAGGACTTCATCTCCCGGACGTAAAATCCCCGTCTGACGGGCAACTGCGGCGGCTGTTTTTGCGTGGTCGCCGGTTATCATGACCGTTCGGATATGCGCCCTTCTGCACAGGTCAACTGCTTTTTTTGCTTCGGGACGGGGTGGGTCTATCATTCCCGTGATACCCAGAAAAATTGGGCTTTCTCCCGATTTTTTTACTGCAAATCCCAGCGTCCGAAGTGCTTCGTCGGACATTTTGTCTACCTCCGACAAAAAATGTGAACGCACCGCCGAAGTCAGCGGACGGACAGTTCCCCGCCCGTCCATATACTGTCCGCAAAGCTTCATAACGGCTTCGGGGGAACCCTTTATGTAATCCGCCGAACCGTCCGCAGATTGGCAGGTGACGGTCATAAGGCGTGTTTCGCTGTCAAAGGGGATCTCGTTTGTCCGTTTATAGTGGGATTTAAGCTTATCCTCCGAAAAGCCGCCCTTTTCCGCTGCAATAAGAAGTGCCGCTTCGGTAGGGTCGCCCACTAAGATACGCTGTTTCTTTGAACCCTTTTCGGGGACGGACAGAGAGGCGTTGTTGCATAAAGCGGCGCATTTCAGCAGGGCTTCAAGGTCGGTCCCGCTGCCCGAAATTTTTCCGTCAATGCTGTTTCCGCTGCCCGTTACCTCGAATGTCCCCGAGGTAACGGCGATTTTTTTGACGGTCATGCGGTTTTCGGTAACAGTCCCCGTTTTGTCCGTGCAGATAACGGACGCACAGCCCAGCGTTTCCACCGAATGAAGGCGGTGGACAAGGGCTTTCTGCTTCAACATTCGGCTGACTGCCAGCGCAAGAGCTATAGTTACCGTTGCGGGCAGACCCTCGGGAATGGCGGCAATGGCAACGGTTATCCCCGTCATAAGCATATCGAAAACGGGTTCTCCCCGAAGTATTCCCGCCCCCGCAACAACTACGCAAATAACAAGGCAGATAAGGGCGATGACCTTTCCAAGCTCTCCAAGACGCTTTTGCAGGGGCGTTTCCTCTTCCTCTATCTCGGATAACATTCCCGATATTTTTCCCATCTGAGAGGACGTTCCCACGGCGATGACAATGCCCTCGGCAGTTCCCTTTGTGATGACAGTTCCGCAGTAGGCAACATTTTTCAGGTTAAGGGAATTGTCGGTGTGGGCGGGGGTTCCCGAAATTTTTCCAACGGGCGCGGACTCTCCCGTAAGCGCAGATTCCTCCGCCAGAACGCCCCGTGCCAAGGTGAGTGCAATATCCGCAGGGACACGATCTCCCGCTTCAAGGAAAACCAGATCTCCCCGAACAAGCTGACATGCGGGAATCACCATGCGCTTTCCGTCACGGCAGACCTTTGCGGTGGGGGCGGTCATGTCCTTTAGGGCTTCAAGGGTGCGTTCGGTTCGGTACTCCTGAATGAACCCGAGAACGGCGTTCAGCAGGACGATTATGATTATGGTCAGGGCATCGTAGTATTCTCCGAGAAAGACGGAAACCACCGTTGCCGCCAGCAGAATTATTACCATAATGTCCTTGAACTGTCCCGCAAAAATTTTCAGCGGGGCGGCCTTCTTTTTCTCCGCAAGACGGTTCTCGCCGTCCTGACGAAGCCGCTTTTCAGCCTCTGCGGACGTCAGCCCGTTTTTTGTATCGGTCATAGTTATCCCTCCGAATAGTGTTTGTCCGTACATTATATTCGGTGGGGCGGGGGTTTATGAGATTTGCGGAAAGTTTAGGCTATTGATTTTCCCGAAAAATTGTGTTATAATATACTTGCAAGAGGTGATACCCATGGACTTGAATATTGACGAAAAGCGTTACCGGGCGCATCTGAAACGGCTTGAACAGTACCGTCCGTTAGATGATGATTTTATGCGGGAGCTTTTCCGTGATAATATTCCACTGTCGGAAATGGTTTTGCGCATTATTACGGGAATAAGTGATTTGAAAATAACCTCGCAGGAAACACAGTTTGATATGAAACGGCTTCTGGGAACACGGTCAATTTGCCTTGACGTGTTTGCCACGGACAGCGAGGGACGGCTTTACAATCTTGAAATACAGCGTTCCGACAAGGGCGCACCCGCCAAAAGAGCGAGATACCATTCAAGCGCAATGGATATAGAGTTTCTGAATTCGGGGGACGATTTTGAGAAGCTGCCCATTACATACGTTATTTTCATCACGGAAAATGACATTCTCGGCGAGGACAGGGCTGTTTACGATTTCGAGATGAGGGAAACAAAAACAGGCAGACCGCTTTGCGACGGGACGCATATTATCTATGTAAATGCGGCATATAATAAACCCGATGACACTTCCGATATTGCAAGATTAATGCACGATTTCCGCTGTTCAAAAGCAAATGAAATGAATTTTTCCCTGATGGCAGAAAGAACAAAATATTTCAAAGAAACCAATGAAGGAGTGAGATTTATGTGCAGGATCAATGAAGAGATGTGCAATGAAGCCAGAAT